>CAIVZW010000616.1 GCA_903910495.1 uncultured beta proteobacterium | reverse complement strand
GGGGAAAAGAAGAATCCCGAGCAGCGCGGAAAAAATTCGCGAGGCGCGTTCAAGCATCAGAAACAGTCCCGGATGGTTCTCGATACGAATACCGGTAGCCTCACCCACTTTCAGGTGAATGAGGAAGGCCAGAGCGACGAAAGCCAGAAACAGGATGAGATAAGCCGATTTCCTGCATCGGCTGATTTGCGGCGAAAGGCCCCAGCCGACTCCGATCAGCGCCGTGACAAACACGACGTTGGTCATGGCGGCCGCTTTGCCGAAGCAGGCGGCAAACAACAACAGGGCGGCCGCCACCATTTCCCGGCAAGGCCAGTCGCGCCCCAGCGCACGTGCCAGCACGGCGAGCGAAAGAAAACCCAGCGTAGCGGCAACGAGATCCTTGCGTGAGGCGATCCACGCCACCACTTCGACGTGTGCCGGATGCACCATGAACAACACTGCTCCACACAGTGAAAGCACCGTTGCCCGTGCCGCCCACGCCGGTTTGCAAAGCAGAATAAGTTCGCGGAACAGCCAGAAAACGGCCATACCCGACGCGGCATACCAGGCCAGATTGGTGGCATGAAAGCCACCCAGTTCATCACCGTACAAGCGGAAATCAAGCCAGTACGTCAGGTCGCGCAAGGGCAGGAACTCGACTGGATTGGCCGGCCGCAGAAAGAACTGATACAGATCCGACCACTGCGATCCGCGCAGGAAACGATTGGCAAAAGCCAGATAGACATCGTCGTCGGCAAACGCCTCGTGAAACAGGCTCGGGCAGTACAGGCAGAGCGAGAGAAACAGCAGCAGGATCAGGCTGCGCTGTAATTTCTGCCAGTTCTCCGCAGAACGATCATGCATTTGCATCCGGAGACGACGCAATCGTCCTGAAAAATACCGTTTCGAGCGACACCCTGGGCTGAACATCCTGGACAATGCCGCCTGCAGCCTGCACACGCGCAATCACGGCTGACAGATCCTGCGCTTCGGCATCCAGCGCATACAGCCCGGCCCTGACTTCCTGGCTGCCGTCAATGGCCGATACGCCCCGGTAATGCAACCGATAGCAATCGGCCTGATCGGCAACGATTTCCTGCGGAGAACGGATCGTCAGCAGATTGCCCTGATGGATAAGGCCGAAACGGTCGGCAATGCGTTCGACGTCGTACAGCACGTGCGAAGAAAAAAACAGGGTTCCGCCGGCGCGGCGATACTCGTCAAGGATATCGACCACTTCCTTGCGCCCGACCGGATCAAGGCCGGACAAGGGTTCGTCCAGCACAAGAATCCGCGGCATGATCGCCAGGGCATGAGCCAGCGCCGTGCGCTGCATCATTCCCTTGGAAAAGCCGCGTATGGGATTATCCGCAACATCAGCCAATCCGAATCGTTCGAGCCAGCGCCGGCAATGCGCACGCTCGTCCGATTCAATTACCGTCCGATGCAAGCGCAACCCCATCAGCAGTATTTCATAGGGCGTGAGGTGTTCCGGCATGCACGGATTTTCCGGAACAAAACCCAGGCCCCGGCGAGCTTCCGGGATCGCCGGGGCACGGCCGAACAAGGCAACATCGCCGCTGGTCGGCCGTAATGCCCCGATCATTATCTTGATCAGAGTACTCTTGCCGGCACCGTTCGGGCCGATAAAACCGAAGGTTTCGCCCACTGGAATGTTTAGGGAAATCCCCTTCAAGGCCTCCTTGGCCGGCCTTCCCCACAGCGACGGATAAGTCTTTCTCAAGTCATTGACGACCAGCGCATCCATTACCTGACGCCTCCCTGTGTGCCGCGAGCCACGACCTGCGCCTTGGCGCGGCCATCCGCATCGAGCACGTAGCGCAGGCCAAACGGATCGACCGGAATGGCCGAAAGCGTGCCTGAGCGAACCAGTTCCTCGACATCGGCTGGAACGCTACCCGAATTCTGGCGATAGCTGGCAACGGCTTTTTCGATTTGCAAGAAATTTTCAAGGCGCATCACCCGTTTTTCCAGGAAAGCGGCAAATTCCCTATGCTTGGTCGCCTTGATCAAGTCTCGATGAAATTTGATGGCCGCCTCAAGATCCGGTCCCTTGGCCGCCCAGACGGCCGCGATCTGCTGGAAAGCCAGTACGTGATCTTCGACATCGGTATGTTCAGCAGCCTTGCGCAGCCAGCGTGCGCCTTCTGCCGGATCCTTCAGGAAATAAAAAACATTGAAGGCGTAATAGAACGGGGGCTGCCAGTCGAAAGGGCGGGCATCGGAGGCGCGGCGCAGGACATACTGGGACGCCTCCAGTTGCCCGTACCAGGGAAGCACAGCAGCCGCAATATAATAATTGTCTTCCTGTGCAGGATTCAGCCATGCGGCATCGGCCTGAATTTTCGCCTGCAGGGCAAAATCGTCTGCGTTCATTGCCTCCGTCGAAGCCACCAGCGCACGAAACGTCGCCAGATTGGCCGCCAGGTAGCGGTCGCCACCGGCCAGTACCACCTTCGCCACGATCGGTAGGGTGACCAGCAATTCGGACCCTGCAACCGCGCGCGGCGCACGGGAAAGGTCCCTGGACAGGAGTCCGAAGGTCGCCAGGAGCATGCCTCCCGCAGCGAAAAAAGCCCACGCCGGTCGCCAGCGGCTCATGAGAATTCGCGGCGCGAAAACAGCCATGCCGCAAAAGCCAGCAGCGCAGCCGAATACAGAAAAGCCATCAGCACCGCCAGAGCGATGGCACTCGCTTCGGGAGCCACCCCGTACATCGGCCAGAACCGCCAGTCGAGCCGCGACAGGTCGGGGATGAGCCATTGCGTGACGGCCAGCAGCGGTTGATAGACCGCCACCATGTCTTCCTGCCCGTCCGCACCCCGGGCGATGTACTCAAGCAACGGGCCGAAGGCTTTGCCGACGATGGCAAAAGCGATGCCGGCGGCCAGCGGCAACAACGACGTCGTGGCGACTGAACAAACTAGCAACACAAACGAAGTCACCACGACCGAATCGAGCCATACGCCGCCGACGGTAATCCAGTACGCCGAGCCGAGGACGACACGATGCTCCTGCTCGAAGCTTCCGCCGGCCAGCATGACGGCCATCCACAGCAGCAAGCCGAGGATTGTTGCGGCCACGCCGGACAGCGCGATCACCCCGAGAAAGCGGCCGAACAGATAGCTGGCGCGCGAACACGGGTAACTCAGCGAAAAAACGACCGAGCGGCGTTCGATTTCACGACCGACCAGATCCTGCACCAGCGTGATCGAGATGAACACCAGACAGAAGCGCAGGCCGGACAGGCCGACATCGAGCGTCACGGTACGCAACTGCCGCATCGAGAACGAAGCGGTCAGATAGGCAAAAAACACCAGCACCAGTCCGAGGAGGAAAAAACCCAGCAAGGCGCGGCTGCGAAAACCGGCTCGCCACGAAGCAAGAAAGAACTGCAGCATGGTTCAGCCCGTAAGTCAGAAAAACCAAGGCGCGCCATCGGGCGCGCCTTGGACTAGTTCAGCACAAAGCTGATCAGGTGTTGCCCAGAGCCGCAGCGGCGGCCATCTGGGCCGTAATCGCGGTTTTCGTGGCGGCCGTAGTGCCGCAGGCTTTACCGCTATTACACGCACCAAGATTCCCGACGGCGCCGCCGTTGGTCGAGCCGCCGAACATCGACTGCCCCTTGACCGAGGCCGACGTACCCCAGAACTTGGTCCCGTCATCGTCAGCAACGATGACCGTATTGCCTCCGCAAGTCGGGGCAAAGAGGGTACGAACAAATCGGCTTCCGTCGGTCGCACCGGCGATGTTGGTAACTGTACCGGCGACACAGACATCGGTCGTTGCGGCCATGGCAACAGAACCACACGCGGCCAATGCCAATGCAATGATTATCTTTTTCATGAATTTCTCCTAGAATGATCGGTCGAGTGGATTAATCGGTCGATTTGACGACGGCCGTCGTCATGATATTGCGCAGGTCCGACTGCGCCGACTTGTCCTCGCCCTTGCGCGTGTACTCGCCGAACTGCGGAATCGCAATCGCCGCCAGGATGCCGATGATCGCCACGACGATCATCAGTTCGATCAGGGTAAAACCCTTTTGCAATTTTTTCATGGTATTAAACTCCTTCCAGTGAGTGCAACGGATGACCCGTTGGGTTAAGTCTAATCAATTTTCGTGCCAGGCATAAAACTCATACAGAACAGACAATCCCCGTCGCTGCCAATGAAAATACTAACCGTCGACGGCACTCCCTGCCAAAAATTGTCACATTGGCACATCGCGCTTGCCTCCCGCACCACTTTCGTGTGCAATGCAGGTCTTTCCATTTGCAACTACTCTCCCATGGCCGAAAGCAAGAAATACCAGGTCGCAGTCAGCGCCGTTCCGCAGTTCATTGCCGATCAATCCGATCCGGCCGCCGAGCGCTACGTTTTCGCCTACACGATCATCATCGAGAATGTCGGTACCGTGCCGGCGCAACTTATCTCCCGGCACTGGGTCATCACCGACGGCAACTCAAAGCTGCAGGAAGTGCGTGGCCTGGGCGTGGTCGGCCAGCAACCGCTGCTCAAGCCGGGTGAGAAATTCGAATATACCAGTGGCTGCCAACTTGACACGCCGGTCGGCACGATGCGCGGCACCTACCAGATGACGGCCGAGGACGGCACGCAATTCGAGGCGGTGATCGCCGAATTTACACTGAGCATCCCACGCGTGCTGCACTAACTGCGATAGTCGGCGTTTATCTTGACGTAGTCGTAGGAAAAATCGCAGCTATAGACCGTTCCATGCGCCTTGCCACGGCCCAGATCGACGCGAACGGTGATTTCCGCTGCCTGCATGATGCGTGAGCCGTCTTCTTCGCGATAGGCCGCGGCGCGACCGCCGTTCTCGGCGACCAGCACTTCTTCGCCAGCGCTGCCCAGCCAGACACGAACGCCGTCGACATCGAGACTG
>CAIVZW010000615.1 GCA_903910495.1 uncultured beta proteobacterium | reverse complement strand
TCGCGGATGCGGTCGAGAATCATGCTACGGCCGGAGACTTCGCTCATCAGGAAGCGGCGCTGCCCGCCGACCAGTTCCGGGTCGATGTGCTCGAAAGATTGCGACGCCTTGTTCACGCCGTCGATGTGCATGCCGCCCTTGTGCGCAAAGGCGCAGTTGCCGACAAAGGGGTCGCGCTCATTGAGCGCCACATTCGAGATGGCCGCAACATGACGGGCCACGCGGGTAATGTTCCGGTACTGGTCGGCCGGCAGGCATTCGAAGTCACGCTTCACGCCAAGATTGGCGATGATGGTGGACAAGTTGGCATTGCCGCAGCGCTCGCCAAAGCCGATGTACGTTCCCTGCACGTGCCTCGCGCCGTTCTCGACGGCGATCACGCTGTTGGCCACGCCCATGCCGCTGTCGTTGTGCGCATGAATGCCGATCGGCACCTTGAATTGTGCAACCATCTTTTTGACGATCTCGGCCACTTCGGACGGAAAGGTTCCGCCGTTGGTATCGCAAAGAACGAGACACTCGGCGCCGCCTTCGACCGCCGCCTGCAGCGTCCTGACGGCGTAGTCCGGATTGTTCTTGTAGCCGTCGAAGAAATGCTCGGCGTCGTACACCACTTCCTTGCCTTTGGTCTTGAAGAAGGCCAGCGTGTCACGAATCATGTCCAGGTTTTCTTCGAGACTTGTACGGATGATGTCCGTCACATGGAAATCCCAGCTCTTGCCAAAGATGACAATCACCGGCGTAGCGGCCAGCAGCATCGACTGCACGTTGCTGTCGTCGTCCACCCGGATGTCGCGCCGGCGGGTGCTGCCGAAGGCGGCCAGCCTGGCGTGTTTGAGCACGATGCTCCTGGCCCGGGCAAAGAATTCGAGATCCTTCGGATTCGAACCGGGATTTCCGGCCTCGATGTAACCCACACCGTGATCGTCGAGCAGTTCAAGAATCTTCAGCTTGTCTTCAACCGAGAACGAGATGCCCTCGGCCTGTGCCCCGTCGCGCAGTGTCGAATCGAATATCGCAACCTTATTGCCCATTTCATGCATCCTTCGTAATAACCCTGACGATAACCGACCCTGCTTCGACTGATCGGTTCCTGTTGCACAGCAATAAACCCAAATTATCCATTACGACGCGAACCCCTTGTGGGTCGGCCTTCAGGCCGACGTGTTTCCGATTCCTGTCGGGCTAAAGCCCGACCCACAACACTAATGAACAATCTGGGATAAATTGATCCCCACTGGAATTGACGCCAGCGCAACGGTCAAAGCAGATTATCCCGCGTTACCCCACCGCGCTTGATGACACGGCGAAGCTGGTCGAGCGCCTCGATCTGGATCTGGCGGACCCGTTCGCGGGTCAATTCGAGATCGGCGGCGATTTCTTCAAGCGTACTGACATCGGCTCCGCCCAGTCCGTAACGACGCTCCAGGACCCGGCGCTGCTTATCGGGCAACTGGGCGACCCAGCAACTCACCAGTTCACCGATTTCGTTGGCTTGCAGCAGGCTCTCCGGATCGAGCGCATTGTCATCAGCTATGGCATCGGCAATGCTGTGATTGGGGTCGATCTCCAGCGGCGCGTCGAGCGAGGCGATATGCTCGTTGAGAGCCATCGCCCGGCGCACGTCGGCAACCGGCCGGTCGATCAGGTGGGCAATGTGCTCAAGACTGGTTTCCTTGCCATTGGCCAGTTCCAGATGGCGCATGGCACGCAGGATCAGATTGATTTCCTTGACCACATGCACCGGCAGACGGATGGTGCGCGACTGGTTCATGATCGCCCGCTCGATACTCTGACGAATCCACCAGGTGGCGTAGGTCGAAAAACGGAATCCGCGTCCCGGATCGAACTTCTCGATTGCATGAATGAGCCCGAGATTGCCTTCCTCGATCAGATCCAGCAGAGGAATGCCCCGGTTCAGGTAGTGCTTGGCAATGTTGACGACCAGCCGCAGGTTGTGCTCGATCATCTTCTGCCGGGCGTCAAACTCCCCGCCCTTGGCCCGGCACGCCCAGTCGAATTCTTCCTGCGGCGAAAACAGGGGCTTGGCGCCGATCTCGTTGAGGTAATGCTGGGTGACGTCGTTGAGCAGTTCGACTTCCGGCGTTGTCGCAACGGCCTCGTCGTCTGCTTCCGTCAGGAACGCCTCGTCGGATACCACTTCGTCAGGTATCTCATCTTCGGCAAACCTGGAATCAGAATCACCCGTCATGATCAGCGCGGCGGCAGATATTTAAGGGGATCGACCGGCTTGCCCTGCCGCCTGACTTCGAAATGCAGCTTGACCTGATCGGCGTCGGTATTGCCCATTTCGGCAATCTTCTGACCCTTGGTTACGCTCTGCCCTTCTTTGACCAGAATGCTCTGGTTGTGCGCATACGCCGACAGGTAGGTGTTGTTGTGCTTGAGGATGACCAGTTTGCCGTAACCGCGCAAACCCGTACCGCTATACACCACTTTGCCATCCCCCGCAGCGATCACCGGATCACCCGCCTTGCCGGCAATATCGACCCCTTTGCTGCCACTTTCACTGAAGGTAGCAATCGTTTTTCCGCTGGCTGGCCAGATCCAGGCGATTTCGTCGCCCGTCAGGGCCGGCGCTTCAGCGGGCCTGGCTTCGGGCTTCGAATCAGGCGTTGCTTCAGTCTTGGCGACGGGTCCCGCCGGCTCGGTCGCCTTCGGCGAGGTCTGGTTTTGCGCCAGAGCCAGTGCCTGCTCCGAGTAGGGCTCCTTGCCGGCCTTGGGTTCACGCTTCAAGGTTTCCGTGTTGAACCCCAGGGGACGCTTATCGACGACCTGTTCGCTGCCAATCGGCCTGGCAAGCACCACGTCTGAAGTTACGGGCGCTGTCGTGGCCACTGCCGAAGGTACTGCCGCCAGCGGCCTAACCTTCAGAACCTTACCAGGCGTAATGCGGTTCGGATTGTCGATCCCGTTCATGGCAATCAGTTCGCGGAAATCCATGCCGTGTTCGCGTGCAATGCTGTAGAGCGTGTCGCCGCTCTTGACGGTGTAGGCATCCTTGGCGACAGGAGCAACCGGCATGGATGCGATTTGAGCATCACGCGCGAGAACCGGCGCCGGCGAATTACTTGCGCAGCCAGCGAGAACTAGCAGAGTGACGAGAACAACAAGCAGCCCGGGCTTGGC
>CAIVZW010000614.1 GCA_903910495.1 uncultured beta proteobacterium | reverse complement strand
CTGCGCCGTCGGTTGTGCCTTTTGCGCCACAGGGCAAATGGGGCTAAAACGAAACCTTGAAGCATGGGAAATTGTGGATCAACTGATTCACGTTCGTAGCGGTCTCCCCTCCAAAAGCCGCGTCCATGGCGTGGTTTTCCAGGGAATGGGCGAACCGCTGATGAATGCTGAAAATGTAATTACGGCAATAAGAATGATGATGGAACCCTCAGCTCTCGGCATAGCCTGCCGGAACGTCACAGTATGCACGTCAGGTTACGCCCCCGGCCTCCGGCCAGTAATGGAAGCTCTACCAAACGTTCGCTTTGGACTGTCCATTGGATCTGCCGTAACGGAAACACGTAAACGACTAATCCCTCTTGAAAAGAAATTCCCCATCGAAACCATCTGCGATGTATTGGCCGACCAAACACGCCTTACGCGCATTGCCCCCATGTGGGCCTATACGCTTCTCGAAGGCGTGAACGACACGGAAGCCGATCTTGCCGCTCTTGGTATTCTCATTGAGCGTTTTTCCAGTCGGGCCAAGCAGCCCCCTCGCATCAGTCTGATTCCATACAATCCCATTGGAGAAAACGACCCGTTTCGTCCGGCATCCGCCGGGGCAATGGAGGAGTTCAGAAAAAAAAGCTCCACCTTGGGAGCCCCGGTCATCCGGCGCTATTCAGGTGGAGCCGATATCGCAGCGGCCTGTGGTCAATTAGGAATGAAACTGACCGGCCTCTGATTAACCAATCTCTAGAAGTTGTAAACACCGCCCAAAGCCACCGTGTGGCCCTTGACGCTGGTTCCGCCATTGATCACTTTGGTTGTGTTGAAGGAGTAGTCGGTCTTTACGGAGAGGGCCTTGCTCAGCGCGTACTGGGGACCTGCGGTAACCTGCATCTGGCTGAACAGTCCTGTCACCTTCTTCAGATACTCGAAACGAACAGCAAGAGTCAACGCATCGGTCAATCCATATGATTCATGAACCAAAAACCCAATACCGGCATCGGTACCGGGCAGCTTGTTGTACGCGACTTCAACATCAAGCAGGTACTTGCCGAACGTGGTACCGAGCACAAGGTCCATGTCGTTCGTGGTTCCGGCGACAATCTTGGTCATCCGGTGTCCTGCATTCAAACGGAACCATTCGGCGGGGGTGTAGAGCACCTGCCAGCCGTACTCATAGTTGTCGCCAGCCGTGCGACCCTGACTGGCCGTATTGGCTACGTACACGCGGCCGGTGAACTTGTTCCAGTTGAACTGGTTCATGAAACCCGTGTGGGTCGAAGCAGCCATACCAGACACAAGACCGCCACGTGAAAAAATGCGGTCTTTGGCATCGGCTGATTCAAATCCGTGAATGGCATCGAACTGACCCAGACGCAAGGTCCAAAGGTCATAGGGCATCCAGTCCACATAGGCCTGGGCGCCTCTCTCGGCCAATGAGAAGGATGCCGACTTGGTGATGTCCGCCGCCTTATAGGCGAACGGCAGATCAACAAGAGCTGCTACCTTGTCCGACTTGTGCGCAAAGTAAACCGCACCATCGTTGATGATGAAGCCTGGTCCTGCCTTCAGATTATTCTGATAAAGAAACATGGGATTCACAAACCCGCTCACATTCACGGCGGATGATTCGGCCGCTAGGGCCGCCGTGCATGTCAGCAGGCCCAAACACAAAACAATGGCAAATTTTTTCATCTTCTAGTCCTCCTTGGTTGATAATAAATAATACGTTTGTGAAATTCTAACCCCAAAACCACTAAAAAGAAAGCGCTTCAACAACATCACCCTCACGAAGCCCGTTGTCATTCGTAGCAGCATTTCGGAAGGTGATTGGAACGGACACAGAACTTCCACGTGCAGCGTATACTTCATAATGAAGATGCGACGCTGTGCTGTAGCCGGTGTTACCACTTAGTGCAATTGGTTGTCCTTGCGTTACCGCATCGCCAAGCGCAACCGTCACGCCGTTATGCGTAAGATGCGCGTACATGGCAAGACTGCCATCGTCATGCAAAACTGTAACATAATTGGCATCAGTCCCCATGTTCCCATCCACACTGTCTTCCTTGAACGCGAGCACAAGTCCGGCACGTGTGGCCACGATAGTGGTTCCAGTGGGTGTCGCAAAATCGTAGCCAAAGCGATCGTCTCCGG
>CAIVZW010000613.1 GCA_903910495.1 uncultured beta proteobacterium | reverse complement strand
GATGCAGTTCAATGCGAACAGGAAACTGCACCGCGCGAATGGGATCGTCTAGATCCGCTTGAAGACAGCGGTTGCGTTGGTGCCGCCAAAACCAAAGGAATTAGACATGGCGACGTCAATTTTCATCTTGCGTGCCTCATTGGCACAATAATCAAGATCACACAGTTCATCCTGATTGAAGATGTTGATGGTCGGTGGCGAAACCTGATCGTAAATCGCCAGCGCCGAGAACACAGCTTCAATGCCCCCGGCCGCACCGAGCAGATGGCCGGTCATCGATTTGGTTGAATTGACCACCAGTTTCCTGGCGTGATCACCAAAGGCGCGCTTGACGGCGACTGTCTCGGCCTTGTCACCGAGCGGAGTCGAGGTGCCGTGCGCGTTGAGATAGTGCACGTCCTGCGGATCAAGCTGGGAATTACGCAGTGCGTTAGTCATGCAGCGCGCCGCACCCTCGCCATCTTCACAGGGGGCGGTCATGTGATTGGCATCGGCACTCATGCCAAAGCCGGCCAGTTCAGCATAAATCCGGGCGCCGCGGGCCTTGGCGTGCTCATATTCTTCAAGCACCATCACGCCGGCACCTTCGCCCAGCACAAAGCCATCGCGGTCCTTGTCCCACGGACGGCTCGCCGTTTTCGGGTCATCGTTGCGTGTTGAGAGCGCACGGGCAGCGCAGAAGCCGCCCAGCCCGAGAGGGGAAACGGTACACTCGGCACCACCGGCAATCATGATGTCGGCGTCGCCGTATTCGATCAGACGGCCCGCATCGCCAATACTGTGCGTGCCTGTCGAACAGGCGCTGACAATGGCAATATTCGGCCCCTTGTAACCATAAAGGATAGACAGGTTGCCCGAGATCATGTTGATGATCGAGCCGGGAACGAAGAAGGGGGAAATCTTCCGGACACCGTTGGCAACGAACTCGTCACGGGTAATTTCAATCAGGGGCAATCCGCCAATACCGGAACCAATGGAAACACCGATCCGGTCGGCGTTGGCCGGATGGGCCTCAAGTCCTGCATCCTTGATCGCCTGGATCCCTGCGGCCATGCCGTAATGGATGAAGGTATCCATCCGCCGTGCGTCTTTCATTGGCAGATACTGAGCGATATCGAAATCCTTCACTTCACCACCAATCTGCACGGGGAATGTGGAAACATCGAAACGAGTGATCCGGTCGATTCCGGAGCGTCCGGCAAGAATGTTCTGCCAGGCTTGTTCAACGCTATTGCCGACCGGAGAAACGACTCCGAGGCCGGTGATGACAACTCTGCGACGTGTCAATTTCTTCTCCGGGTAGTCAGGAAAATGCTGGATTTAAAGGGAAGGCAGTTCGGAACAAAAAGGTTACGGGCAGTCTCAGAACCGTCCGCAACCGACTCCCGAAAAAGGACTACTTCTTGTGGTTTACGACGTAATCAATGGCTTGTTGAACGTTGGTGATCTTCTCGGCTTCATCATCCGGAATTTCACACTCGAATTCTTCTTCGAGGGCCATTACCAGTTCAACCGTATCCAACGAATCCGCGCCGAGGTCATCAACGAACGACGACTCGTTCTTGATGTCCGCTTCATTAACGCCAAGTTGCTCTGCGACAATTTTTCTGACGCGTTGTTCGATATTTTCCATCAAAAGACTCCTTCTTAAGGTTCAAGTGTGAAACAAAAACGCGTTATTTTACCAAAATGACCGGCTCTTACCAAATAAAGCAGGCGAACCGGTCTGTAACGCCTGCTGCCCTTACGGGCGTCATCCCATGTACATACCGCCATTGACGTGAATCGTCGCGCCGGTAATGTACGCTGCGGCCGGCGAGGCCAGAAAACCGACAGCCGCCGCCACATCTTCCGGCGTACCCAGCCGGCCAAGCGGCACATTGGCGACCAGCGCCGCGCGCTGCTTTTCTTCCAATGCTTTGGTCATGCTGGTATCGATAAAACCCGGCGCGACACAGTTGACCGTGATGTTGCGGCTGCCCAACTCGCGTGCCAGCGAACGCGACAAGCCAGTAACGCCCGCTTTTGAGGCGCAATAATTAGCCTGCCCGGCGTTGCCGGCATGTCCCACCACCGAAGAAACATTGATGATACGCCCGGCCCGTGCCTTCATCATGCCACGCATGACTGCGCGTGATAGACGGAACACCGATTTGAGATTGGTTTCGATAACCATATCCCATTCTTCGTCCTTCATGCGCATGGCCAGATTGTCGCGGGTAATACCGGCGTTATTGACCAGCACATAAACGCCACCGAATTCCTTCTCGATCAGTTCAATAACCGCCTCAACCTGGGCCGTGTCGCGCACGTCCATGACGATGCCACGCCCTTGGGCCCCAGCCTCAAGCAAACTGGCGTTGATGCGTTTGGCGCCCTCTTCGTTAATGTCCGTACCAATAACCGTCGCTCCCTGACGTACAAGTTCGAGAACAACAGCAGCACCGATGCCTTGCGCAGCACCAGTGACGAGAGCAACTTGACCTTTTAGCAACATGAATTACTCCAGATTGAGGTTGGCTTCGATTGAAGCAATATCGGCCAGCGCCACACCATTGACACCATCGGCGCAACGTTTAGTGAGGCCGGCTAACACTTTTCCCGGGCCGCATTCAGCCACGGTTGTCACACCCAGCGTGGCGATTTTGCGCACCGTTTCAACCCAACGTACCGGTGAAAAGGCCTGCCGAATCAGCGCATCCTTGATTCTCTGAGGGTCGGATTCGATGGCGACATCGACGTTATTGACTACTGGAATCCTCGGCACTGCAAAATTCAGCTCGGCCAGACGCTCACCCAGGATGTCGGCTGCGGGACGAATCAGAGAGGAATGGAAAGGTGCGGAAACGGGCAACAGAACGGCTCGCTTGGCGCCTCTTGCCTTGCAAGCTTCGCAGGCACGTTCGACAGCGGCTTTACTGCCGGCAATCACGGTTTGTCCGGGCGCATTGAAATTGACTGGTTCGACGACTTCCCCGTTGCCGATTTCGGAAGCGGCTTCGGCACAGGCTTCGAGGATCTTGTCGTCATCGAGGTTCAAAATGGCCGCCATCGCTCCCATACCCACCGGGACAGCCGCCTGCATTGCCGTGGCACGCAGGCGCACGAGCGGGATGGCGTCCTTGAAGTCTATGACCCCCGCAGCAACCAGCGCCGAATACTCACCAAGGCTATGCCCGGCAACGACCGACGGAAGCCTGCCGCCTTTGTCAAGCCACAGGCGGTAGGCGGCCATGCCCGCCGTTAACATCAACGGCTGGGTATTGACGGTTTGTGTCAGAGCTTCAGCGGGACCTTCGGCAACCAGTTGCCATAGGTCTTGCCCAAGTGCTGCCGACGCTTCATCAAATGTCGAGCGAATCACAGCAGAATCGCCATAAGCAGCCATCATGCCGACAGATTGGGAACCCTGACCGGGAAAAACGAAAGCGAATGCCATAGATTATCCTCAGAATTCGAGTAAAACAGCGCCCCAGGTAAAACCGCCGCCAACGCCTTCCAGCAGGATTTTCTGTCCTCGTTGAATGCGCCCATCGCGAACCGCAACATCCAGTGCCAACGGAATGGAGGCGGCGGAAGTGTTACCGTGAATATCCACCGTCACGATGACCTTGTCCATGCCAAGGCCAAGTTTCTTGCCGGTCGATTCGATGATGCGGATGTTGGCCTGGTGGGGGACCAGCCAGTCGACTTCGGACGAAGAGACGCCGGCGGCGGCACAACATTCGTTGGCCATTTCGGACAGCACCCGGACAGCGAACTTGAATACGGACTGCCCGTCCATGCGCAGAAATGGGTCGCCAGTGACCTTTCCGTTGCAGATACTGCCCGGCACCGAGAGGATACCATTATACGAACCGTCGGCATGGGCAACGCTGGCAAGAATGCCGGGCTTGTCCGAGGCTTCCAGTACGACAGCGCCTGCTCCGTCGCCAAACAAGACGCAGGTCGCACGGTCTTCCCAGTCAAGAATCCGTGAGAATACCTCGGCACCAACGACCAATGCCTTCTTGTGACTGCCGGATCGAATGAACTTTTCGGCGATGGTCAGGGCGTAGACGAAACCGCTGCATACGGCCTGGACATCGAAAGCCATGGCCCCTTGATTGCCCAGTTTTGACTGCAAAAGGCAAGCGGTACTTGGAAAAATGAAATCGGGGGTCGAGGTCGCGACAATGATCAGATCAATCTCTCTGGCGTCAATTGCCGCAGCGGCAAGAGCCCGGCGGCTGGCCTCAAGCGCCAGGTCACTTGACGTACAGCCGGCGTCAGCAATATGGCGCGCCTTGATTCCCGTGCGACTGACGACCCATTCGTCATTGGTATCGACTCCGCGCTGGATGAGATCGTTGTTACTAACAGGCTGTCCTGGCAGAAAACCACCAACGCCTGCGATGCGGGCAAACATATTATGTTCTCTCCTGAACCGTTTGTTGCTGTGCTACACGCTCGGTAATGCGAGCCAATACGCCGCTCCTTACAGTTTCGGCGGCGCGTTCCAGTGCATTGGCAAAAGAAAAAATATCGGCCGAACCGTGACTCTTGACGACAATCCCTTTTAAACCGAGCAAACTGGCGCCATTGTATCGCCGATGATCGACACGTCGCTTGAAGTGCTTCAGAACCGGAATGGCCACCAGGGCAGCCAGTTTCGTCAATAGGTTGCGGCTGAATTCCTGACGCAGGAAGGTTGCCAGCATCTGTGCCAGGCCTTCTGAAGCCTTGAGGGCAACATTGCCAACAAAGCCGTCACAGACGATCACTTCTGCCTCGCCTTTGTAGAGACCGTCACCCTCGACGTTTCCAATAAAGTTTAGCCCGGAGTCTTTTAGAAGTTCGGCGGCACGTTTCACTACGTCATTGCCCTTGATGTCTTCCTCGCCAATATTGAGGAGGCCGACCGTCGGTCGGTCCTTGTGCTCAATGGCCGCAACCAGAGATGCCCCCATGATCCCGAACTGAAGCAGGTGTTCCGGGCTGCAATCGACATTGGCGCCCAGATCGAGCACATGGACGTGCCCATTGACGGTTGGCAACACGGCACAGATTGCCGGGCGATCAATACCCGGCAACATCTTGAGTACGAAGCGGGAAATGGCCATCAAGGCACCGGTATTTCCTGCTGAAACACAGGCATCGGCCTCGCCATTCTTGACCAGATCAATGGCCACCCGCATTGAAGAATCTTTCTTGCTGCGGATAGCCAGTGCCGGGGATTCATCCATGGCCACGACTTCACTTGCATGGCGAACGGAAACACGACTATCTCCCGTATGCACAAGAAAGGGACGAATTTTTTCCTCGAGACCAACGAGAATAGCGCGCACATCCTCATGCTTGCGCACAAAGTCGAGCGCTGCCGGCACGGTCACGACAGGACCGTGGTCCCCGCCCATGCAGTCAATGGCGACAGTAACAGTCATCAAATAAAAGGCAAAAGAAAAGGCAGGCAATTCCCCATTACGGGAATCTGCCTGCCCAATCTTGTACTCTTATTCGCCTGTACCCTTTGTGACCTTCTTGCCACGGTAATAGCCGGAGGGGCTTATGTGGTGACGTAGATGAACTTCACCGGTCGTCGGTTCAACGGCCAGCGGCGGATTGGTCAGAAAATCGTGCGCACGAATCATGCCACGCTTGGACGGGGATTTCTTGTTCTGTTGAACGGCCATAAATTACTCCATAGATCAAATTTACTATGCCTTGTCTGTAAAATTTTTCAGCACAGAAAACGGTGAAACGACTCCCGATCCCTGCCCTGTTTCAGGCAAAACACAACTATCATGACGCGGCGCTGAGGGCAAATCGAGAATAATCTCGTCTTCAATCAACACAACGACATCGAGTTCATTTTGCGCAGGGAGAAAATCCTTTGAATCATCTTCAATTTCTTCCTGCGTCAAATCTTCTTCGTCATTGACGAATTCCAGCACACTACGCACCTTGAGCGGATAATCAATCCCGCCAAGGCAACGCTGACAGCAAACGGACAACACCCCGTCCAACTGCACCAGCAACTGCGGCCTGTTGCGCGAACCAAACCTGCCCTCAACCCGGTAACTCAAAGTGCCACCCGAATCGACAAGCGAATCAAGAACACGAGTCAGGCTGGCGATAGGCAATTCGCCTTGCAGCGAGCCTGCTTCACGCGCAAAAGCCAGACTGTCAATAACAATCCGTTGCGACATAAGAGGCGCATGATATTATTTTTGGCATTCGAAGTCAAAGACTTGCAGCAACTTGCAGCAATGCATCTATTTGGTTTCCCCGTTTTTTTAATTTTGCCGTGAAAATGGCGCTGATTACACTTATCTCCATGTCCAGCACTCAACTTGTTCTTGCCTCGACTTCTCCATTCCGCCACGAACTGCTAAGCCGCCTGGGTTTACCCTTTGAAACGGCCAACCCGGCCACCGACGAAACCGCTCTGCACAATGAGACGCCTGAGGCAACCGCACTACGCCTGTCCGAAGCAAAAGCCCGTGCGGTTGCTGCGCTGTATCCTGATGCACTGATTGTTGGCAGCGATCAGGTGGCCTATCTTGATGGCCAAATTTTTGGCAAGCCTGGAAATCACGAAAACGCGGTCGAACAGTTAAAAAGGATGCGCGGTCGAACCGTTAACTTTTTTACCGGGCTTTGTCTTCTCAATGCCAAAACGGGCAAAGTGCATTTGCGCGGCGTACCGACACGGGTCTCTTTTCGTAATTTGTCGGACGATGAAATTGAGAATTATCTGCGCAAGGAGCAACCCTACAACTGCGCCGGCAGTGCCAAATCAGAAGGTCTGGGCATTGCCGTGATTGCCAAGATGGAAGGAGAAGACCCCAATGCGCTTATTGGCCTGCCCTTGATTGCGCTTTGTGATTTACTTAGAAAAGAAAACGTAAAAATAATATAAACAGTTAGTTACATACTAAAACTAAAGTATAATATGAACAAAGGACGACTTTATCTCATCCCGGTACCCCTCGGCCAAACGCCGGTAGATCTCGTCTTGCCGCAACCGGTACGGGACTGTGCGAAGCAACTGAAACATTTCGTTGCGGAGAACGCCAAATCGGCTCGAGCCTTCCTCAAATCATTGCCAAGCGATACGCCTCTGCAGCAAATCGAGATTCACGAACTCAACGAACACACATTAGCTGATGCACTCCCTGAATTGCTGGCACCACTGCTTGCCGGAATGGATCTCGGTCTTATTTCCGAGGCGGGTTGCCCAGCCGTAGCCGATCCTGGAGCAAACCTGGTGGCTTTGGCGCACGAAGAAGGAATCCAGGTACTGCCAATGATCGGCCCCTCGTCGATTCTTCTTGCCTTGATGGGTTCAGGTCTGTCAGGCCAGAACTTCGCCTTTCACGGCTATTTGCCGGCAAAGGATGAGCAACGACAAAAGAAGATTCGGGATCTGGAAAAAGATTCACGTCAAGAAAAAAGGGCGCAAATATTCATTGAAACGCCCTACCGGAACCGACAGATGCTTGAAACACTGATTCACGTTTGTTCTGAGCAGACCCGGATTTGCGTGGCGACGGACCTGACGCTCACTAGCGAACGCATCAAGACACGCACATCAGCCGAATGGAAACTGCAGGGCTTGCCGGAAATCGACCGGCACCCAACGGTGTTCTTGCTTCAGGCCTAGCGAACTAGCGAAGTGTTCCAGAATTACCGAACAGACGCATCCCCAGGCTTTGCCCCATCTCTGCCCCGAGGCGCTTGGCAAAACGTTCGGCAATATTTTCCTTGACCGAATAGTCGAGAATGTTTTCGGACTTGATCAAGTCCCTGGCCACCGAGTCAACCGTTCCAAAATCGTCGGCAAGCCCCATTTGAATGCTCTGGCTACCAGTCCACATCAAGCCGGAGAACATCTCGGGTGTTTCCTTGAGACGTTTTCCGCGACCCTTGCGCACGACCTCTATAAACTGCTTGTGAATTTCGCCAAGCAGCACGCGGGCATGTTCTTTCTGATTTTCATCCTGCGGTGAGAAAGGATCGAGGAAACCCTTGTTTGCCCCGGCTGTCAGCAAACGCCGTTCGACACCAAACTTGTCCATGGTTCCGGTGAATCCGAATCCATCCATCAGTACGCCGATGGAGCCGACGATACTGGCCTTGTCGACGAAAATCTTGTCCGCGGCAGAAGCAATGTAGTATCCACCCGAAGCGCACATATCTTCAACCACGACATAGAGAGGAATTTCCGGATGCTTGGTTCGCTGGCGACGGATTTCGTCATAGACGATGCCGGATTGGACTGGACTGCCACCCGGACTGTTGATCTGCAGGATGATACCCAGAGTTCCCTTGTCCTCAAATGCAGACTGCAATGCCCCATTGATTTTTTCGGCACTGGCGTCACCACTTGCTTCGATCGTTCCGCGCAGTTTGATCAGTGCCGTATGCTTGCCATCAGCAAGCTTCTCCGAACCGCCCCAATCAACCACCAGCACCAGAACTGCAATCAGATAGCTCAAAATGGCAAGCTTGAAGAAAATGCCCCAGCGACGTTTTGCCCTTTGCTCCTTCAGCGAGGCAAATGCAATTTTTTCAAGTAGTTGACGTTCCCATTGCGGGTCGTTATTTGGAGTTTCCACAATACTTTCTCAGTTGGGGGCAATAAACAGCAGCAAAATTAACAAATGCAGAATAACTATAAATTGGAAATATCATAAGTATAACTTGGAAATATCAATAGACATTGCCAAAAAATGCGTCAGACGAGCAGATCAGGCGTATTTGCGTAGCCATTTCGCCAATTCTTCAATGCTTTGCAGGCGAGCGAGTGGATTCAACGAATCAAGCTTTTCGGCCGAATGAGCTCCATAGTCAACAGCCAGACCGGCCACTCCCGCATTGATGGCCATCTGCAGATCATGGGTTGTATCGCCAATCATCAGGGTCCGTTCCGGCGCCACGGCGAATTCGTCCATCAATTCTTCGAGCATCTGCGGGTGTGGCTTGGAATAACATTCGTCGGCACAGCGCGTTGCTGAAAAATAGATACCGAGGCCACTGTTGATCAAGGACCGATCAAGTCCGCGACGGCTTTTCCCTGTCGCGACAGCTAAAAAACGGCCTGATGCGTGGAGTTCGGCGATCAATTCTGAGACTCCGTCAAACAAGCGCAACTCATGGTCGCGCGACAGATAATGGAATTTGTAGCGCTCTATCATTTGCGGAAATCTTTCTTCGCAAAGATCGGGCACCGAATGGCGCAAGGCATCTGCGAGTCCGAGACCGATAACATGGCGTGCATGTTCGTCCGAGGGTTCAGGCAGATCGAGATCCCGGCATGCGGCCTGGACTGCGGCAACGATGGCCCCCGTCGAATCGAGCAAGGTGCCGTCCCAGTCAAAGACCAGAAGATCAAAATTTTTGACCATAATCCTGTTTTTCTTTTATTGAAAGTTTTTGCAAAAACGCCACAAGAACCGTGGGCAAGGGCACTTCCAGCGCCATGCCTGTTCCACTTATCGGATGCGCAAACTGCATTTTCCAGGCATGCAGGAACATGCGTTTCAGTCCTTCCTTGGGTAGTAGCTTATTTAGTGGAAAATCGCCATATTTATCGTCGCCGGCAATCGGATAGCCAAGGTGTGCGCAATGCACACGAATCTGATGTGTGCGCCCGGACCTGAGTTCGGCTTCCAGCAAGCTGAATTGTTCCCAGCGGGCGACCAGTCGAAAAATGGTATGCGATGCTTTTCCCTCATCAGAAACACGCACCCGCCGTTCCCCTGACTCGAGCAAATACTTGAGCAATGGCAGTTTGACGCTGCGCACGGGATCCATCCAGCGCCCCTTGACCAGTAACAAATAACGCTTGTCAGCTCCACGTCCATTTCCACTCGTCCCACCTTCACGAAACATGTCGTGCAGTGCTGTCAACGCCGAACGTTTCTTGCCCACCAGAAGAATCCCCGAAGTTTCGCGGTCAAGGCGGTGCGCCAGTTCGAGGAAACGGGCTTGCGGCCGTTGTCTGCGCAAGGCCTCAATCACCCCGAAACTGACGCCACTGCCTCCATGTACGGCGATACCCGAAGGCTTATCCACGACCAGTATGGCTTCGTCTTCATATACGATGGGCAACTCTGCCTTGAATTCGGCGCCGGCGACGATTTCTGCTTCGCGCTGGGCGACACGGATGGGGGGGATACGCAGAACGTCGCCTATCTGCAAGCGATAGGAAACTTCTGCCCGCTTGCCATTGACGCGGATTTCACCACTGCGAACAATCCGATAGACGTGGCTTTTCGGCACGCCTTTGCAGATTTTCAGCAAAAAATTATCGAGGCGCTGCCCCTGCTCGTCCTCGGAGATAATGGCCTGTGTGACAGAACTTTTGCTTACTTCGGCCATTTTGAATATACTAGGCTTGATTTGCGTCTCGGATTGAAAGAGGCGATGACCCGTGAGACCGTCGAGCGGCGCCGATTCTTTAGTAATTGCGACGCACTTTCCGGCAGGCATCAGCCGCCTCTCTTGCACCGACCTGTGCAAGATCAAACCGCGCAAATCACCTGGTTAAGTACGCTCACCAAAAGTAGCGATACTACTTGATTTGCGCGCGCCTAGCACGTTTGGACCGCCCCAAGCAGATTCCTGTGCCTTGATTTTTCAGGGTTCGAAGAAGAATGGATTCAGCGAGATATTTTTTTAGTTGCCATACCGGAAAGCCCATGAAGCGTTCTTTTAACAACTAATCCGTCGCTGCCTGCACAAGGCGCTCCCTCCATGATTG
>CAIVZW010000612.1 GCA_903910495.1 uncultured beta proteobacterium | reverse complement strand
GCCTCGCTCAAGTTGGCACCAATCGGATTGCCGCCAGTCACCAGCAGGGGCAAACCCGATTCGCGGTGCAGCTTCGCCGCATAGCGCAGGCGTAGCAGTGTCGCATCGCCGACCGTATCGCCGCCATATTCAGGTGCGTCGCGGTAAAGCCCGCCAGCCAGTACGACGATGGCCTGTACCTGCTGCAAATCAGCGCGCCTAAGCGGTTCGCCTTCCAGCGTGCGCAACATGGCGCCGCCAACAGCAGGCAGCGCCAGCAACCACAGCAATAACACGCCGGCTCCGGCGAACGTGCGCGCCAGCAGAGGGCGACGCGGCCACAGCCACCAGCCTGCCATCGCCAGCAGCAGGCCGTTAAGTGGCGGCAGAAGAAAAGCCATCAGGAGATTAGTGGCCAACCAGCTGATCGACATGAGCGAACCTCAAGGAGCGGGCGTCTCCGCCTAAATGGTGATTCTACATCGGCTTATGGCATCTCCGTCTGATACTGGAAGCCTTGCTGGGTGATTGCATCTACTTCGGTCGTCTCTGCGCTAGGGCTTATATTTTGAATGGAATTGCCCTGTTGAGGTGAATAGTTCGGCGATTCCTAAGGCATAATAACGGTTCAATGACTGCCTTTTCTCATCGTAACGATTATCGATGCATAGCGAGAATCAAGGATTATTCATGCACCCTCCGGAATTCATAATCACCCTCTATTCCGCCATGGAAAGAACGAGGAAGATCTTCATCATCGGCATCTTCTCCTTCATTGTTCTGTCCGGCGCCTGCGAAATCTTCCTGCGCTACACCCCCGGAATGAAGAGTCTCAGCTGGTCCGACGAGATCATGCGCTATCTCAATATCTGGCTCATTTTTCTCGGAGCCAGCCTGACAGCGAAAACGAACAGCCACATGTCGATGGACTTTTTCGTGCGTAAGCTCTTTCCCGCCTCGCTGCTGCCAATCGTGCAGCGGATTACCCTCGGGATCGTCTGTGCCGCGCTGCTTGCCCTGATGTGGGTGAGCCTGATGAAGACGCTTTCAACACGGAACGTCATGATCCAGGCCTTCGACATCCCCATCGCCTGGTTCTACGCGGCCATCCCGATCGGATGCCTGCTCATGTTCGTCGAATACGCGCTGCAACTTGTCTTCGGTGGGCAAGCCTTGGCCAGCAGCAAGGATGCTTCACAATGATAGCCATCGCCTGGATCTTTCTCCTGCTCATCGGCCTGGTTTTCCTCGGCTTTCCGATATTCATCGCCTTCATCATCACGTCGTTTGCCGCCGTCATTGCCCTGGACATACCTCTTTCGGTTATCGCGGTAAAGACCTTCGGCGGCGTCGATTCATTCAGCCTCATGGCCATTCCGTTCTTCATCCTCGCCGGCAACATCATGATGGAATCGGAAATCACCGAAAAAATCGTTAACTTCGCCGACGCACTGGTCGGGAGACTGAAAGGCGGCCTCGGGCACGTGACCGTCGTCTCGTCGATGATCTTCGCCGGCATTCAGGGGTCGGGCGTCGCCGACGCGTCGGCCATCGGCTCGGTCATGATCCCTTCGATGATCAAGCAGGGCTACGAAAAGGATTATGCCGTGGCGCTCGTCGCCTCGGCGGCCACGATCGGGCCGATCATCCCGCCCAGCATCGCCATGATCATGTATGCCTACTATACCGAGCTGTCGGTTGGAAAACTCTTCCTCGGCGGATTTCTGCCGGGAGTCCTGATCGGTATCGGGCTGATGATCGTCAATGCCGTCCTCTTCCGCATCAGAAAATACGAATTCAAGCCTTCCCGCATATCGTTCAGGGAATTCGTCGTAACCACCTATCAGTCCACTGGTGCGCTGATCATGCCGATGATCATCGTCTTCGGGATCATCGGCGGCGTGTTTACACCGACCGAGTCGGGAATCGCGGCCGCCGTGTATGGACTGTTCTACGGTGTCGTCATATCGAGAAAGCTGACGATGAAAAAGCTGGCGAAATGCATCGTGGATTCAGCCAATACCACCGCCAGCGTCATGATCATCCTTGCCGTCGCCGGCATTTTCTCGAACATCCTGACCCGGCTGCATTTTCAGGATACGGTCATCCAGACGATCGTCGGCGGGATCCCGGACCCCTATCTCGCAACGCTCACGATCATGCTCATGATCATCGTCCTCGGCTGTTTCATCGATCCTTCGGTACTGATCGTGATGTTCGGATCGACGGTTCATGCGGCGGGAATCGCCCTCGGCTTCGACCCGATCCATTTCGGAGTGCTCATGGTCGTCACCATGCTCATTGGCGCCATCACGCCACCGGTCGGTTCGATGCTGTTCATTGCCTGTTCCATCGGAGGGATTTCAATGGAGGCGTCGCTGAAACCGTTGTTGCCCTGCATCCTCATACTGTTCATTGTATGTCTCGCGATCCTGTTCGTCCCCGGCCTCGTCACCCTTGTGGCCAACCTCGCTTGAGTTGCAAACTGTAAAGGGTGTTGAAACAAAAAATTGATTTGATCAAACCATCAGGAGGATCTGTCATGAAGAAGTCGAATTTTGTTGCCGTTCTCTGTACGTTTTCTGCGTTCTCCCTCATTGTGCCGTTAACGGCAAACGGGGCGAACGAAACGCCGAAAGGCTCCGAGGGTAAAACCTACACCATGCGAACGACCACGCCACTGGCAAAGAGTGGTTCGGTCGGCAAGGGGCTCGACAAGTTCGCCGAACTCGTCGCCACGAAATCCGCAGGCCGCATCAAGACGACCACCAACTATTCGGGCGAACTCGGCACTCAGCGCGAACAGGTGGAAATGGTGCACGACGGCTCACTGGAAGTGGTTACCACCCTCGCTTCGGGAACAGCGCGTTATGTTCCGCAGCTCGCGCTCTTCGAATTTCCCTACATCTACAAGGACGAGGCGCACCTGGTTCGCGTGCTCAACGCCCTGGAGCCCGAGGTTTCGCGGCTCCTTGCGCCGCATAACTTCGTCGCCATCGGCGGCCAGAACATGGGCTTTCGTCACATGCTGGACAAGAAGCGGCCAATCGTTTCGGTCGCCGACATGAAAGGACTGAAGATGCGGGGCCCGAACCCCGTTTATGTCGGCATGTTCAACGCGCTGGGCGCGAACGGAACGACCACCGACTGGAGCGAAATCTACGGCGCCATCCAGAGCGGCGTCATCGACGGCATGGAAGCTTCTCCCGACATGATCTTTTCGATGAAGTTTCACGAAGTCGCGCCGTATCTGAGCAAGACGAACCATATTGCGGCCTGCGTGTATTACATGATCAACAAGACCTGGCTCGAAAGCCTGCCGGCCGACCTGCGCAAGATCGTCCTCGATTCGGCGCGCGAGGCCGCCGCGTACCAGAACGACCTGGACAACAAGGTGCAAAGCGAGTCACTGCAGAAGATGGTAGCAGGCGGCGCGAAGGTCAATGAGGTCAAGGACGTTGGCGAGTTCGTCAAGACCCTTGAAACCTTCAAGGCCAGTTTCGTGAAGGAAAAGGGCCCCGACTGGCAGTCGCTCTACGAAAAGATCAGCGCGGTCAAATAGTCGGTCGAAAACACGAGTCGTCCCGCGCCATAGACCCCGGTGCGTGACGACCCGGCTTTTGAAAGGTCCTTCCAGCCGAGCGCGCCGCCCCGGAGAATTGCCGTGGCAGGATGAGGCAAGGTAGTTTTCCTGTCCTTGATTGGCCGGGTGTGCGGCAGTCTCGACCATGCGCCGGGTCGTTCAGGAAGGGCATATAATTCGTCCTTCGCAAAAATAGCTACAACACACATACCAATCCCTAGCTCACCTCAATCAACGGCGTTAACCCGTTAAACATCCGGTGCCGTACAGGTCCATGATCAAACTCAGACACGTTTCAAAAGCATTCCACTCGACTTCAGCCAGCAGCGTACATGCGGTATGCGATGTTTCACTCACCGTCAGTGCCGGAGAAATCTTTGGCATTATCGGTCGAAGTGGCGCCGGCAAGAGCACACTGGTACGCACGATCAACCGGCTTTCATTGCCCGACTCCGGTGAGGTCATCGTCGACGGCCGTGATCTCCTTAAACTGGACACCCGGGAACTGCTTGCCGCGCGCCGTGAGATCGGCATGATTTTCCAGCACTTCAACCTGATGTCATCGCGTACCGTGTTTGACAACATTGCGCTGCCGCTCGAACTGATCGGAAAACCGCGCAAGGAAATCAACGAGGACGTCAACAAGCTGCTGGCTCTCGTGGGTCTAATTCCGGAAGCCCATCGCTATCCGCAACAACTCAGCGGCGGACAGAAGCAGCGCGTAGGCATTGCCCGTGCTCTTGCCAGCAAGCCGAAAGTCCTGCTCTGTGATGAGGCAACGTCCGCACTCGATCCGGAAACTACCCGGTCAATTCTGGACCTGCTGAAACGCATCAATCGCGAATTGGGCCTGACCATCGTGTTGATTACTCACCAGATGCATGTCGTCAAACAGATATGTGATCGCGTTGCCGTCATGGACGCAGGGCAGGTAGTTGAATGTGGATCGGTGCTTTCGGTGTTCCGTTCGCCGCAGTCCAACGTAACGCGCAGCCTGATTGGTGATGTGATTTCGAGCGAGTTGCCTGAATCCGTTCTGCAACGTGTTCGCCGCCGTATCGATGGTCGCGACGGGGATGACCACCCTGACCACTTGTTCCGGCTTTCTTTTGTCGGTAACGAAGTCGATCGCCCTCTGCTTTCCGAAGCCGTTAAACGCTTCGGAATTGATTTCAACATCCTGCATGGCCAGATCGACGAAGTCCAGGGTCAAGCCTTCGCCTCACTTACCCTGCTCGTCAATGCCAGCAAGGAATCTCTTGACGGCGCTCTGGCCTTGTTCAAGGAACATGACGTCACCGTGGAAGAACTCAGCCATGTCCTCTGAATTGCTCAACCTTTTTTTCACTTCTTTTCTGGAAACCCTGGTGATGGTCGGTATCTCCAGCGGCGTAGGTGCCCTGATGGGAATCCCGCTCGGCGTCATGCTGAACATCACCGACGAACACGGCATCCTGCCGCATCCGGTTTTCAATCGCGTGATGGGGCTGTTGGTCAACGCGGTTCGCTCGACCCCGTTCATCATCCTGCTGGTTGCCGTCATCCCCTTTACCCGACTCATCACGGGAACGTCCATCGGCACCGGAGCCGCCGTGGTTCCATTGACCATTGCCGCCACCCCGTTTGTTGCGCGACTGGTTGAATCGGCCCTGCGTGAAGTGGATACCGGCCTGATCGAGGCCGCGCAGGCCATGGGTGCGACCGACGGGCAGATCATCCGCAAAATCCTTCTCCCTGAAGCCTTTCCAGGCATCATCGCCGGTCTGACCATCACCGTTGTCAGCCTGGTCGGCTACTCCGCCATGGCCGGAGCCATCGGCGGCGGCGGGCTTGGGGATCTGGGCATCCGCTACGGCTATCAGCGCTTCCTGCCGGAAGTGATGGCGGCCGTAGTACTCATTCTGATTGCTTTCGTTCAGATCGTTCAAAGCCTTGGTGACCGGCTTGTGCGTCACGTTTCACACCGCGGGCGTATCCTGCAAGTCAAAACCTGATCATTCTCATAAAGGACCCAATCATGAACCGACGTTCTCTCATTCGTTTTCTGACCGCCGCCTCACTCACTGCGGTCATTTCCGGAACCGCTCTGGCGCAGGATAAGCCTATCAAGGTCGGAGTAACCGGCGGGCCGCATGCCCAGATTTTTGAAGTCGTCAAGAAGGTAGCCGAACGCGATGGGCTGAAGATTCAAATCGTTGAATTCTCTGACTACGTTCAACCCAACGCCGCACTGGCTTCCGGAGATATTGACCTGAACAGTTACCAGCACCTGCCTTATCTGCAGCAGCAGGTCAAGGATCGGGGTTACAAGCTCATTTCTGCGGGCAACACCATGACGTTCCCGATGGGGGTCTATTCAAAGAAGGTCAAATCACTGAACGACCTGACTGAAGGTGCGCGCATTGGCGTTCCGAATGATCCTACTAACGGCGGTCGTGGGCTACTACTCCTGCAAAGCCATGGATTGCTGAAACTTCGTGCGGATGCAGGTCCCAAGGCAACGCCTCTCGACATTGTGGAAAACCCGAAAAAACTGAAGATCATTGAACTCGATGCAGCGCAATTGCCGCGTGCGCTCGGTGATCTTGAAGCAGCCGTCATCAACGGCAACTATGCGGAAAGTGCCGGACTTAACCCGCAGCGCGACAGCATTGCCATCGAAGGCCCGACCGGCCCTTATGCCAATATTCTCGCCATCCGTGAACAGGACAAGGACAAGCCTTGGGTAGCCAAACTTGTGAAGGCCTATCATTCCGACGAAGTGAAGAAATTCATCAAGGCCACGTTCAAGGATTCAGTCATCACCGCCTGGTAATTTACTTCGGGCTGCGGTCTGCGTGGGGCGCTTTGCACACAGACCGTGCACTACGACATATGAAGGTACCCTCCAGTCAAGCGCGCTGACCCGGAGGAATGTACGGACAGGATGAGGTCAGGTCATGATTGGAATAGCGATCATCGGAATCGGCTCGATCGCCGAAACCCACGCCAAGGTATTCAAGACCCTTTCCGGGAGGTGCGTGGTTCGTGCGCTGTGCGACCTGTACCCGGAAAAAGCCGAAAAATTTGCTGCGGCTCACGGACTTGAAGTCGTGGTTTATAAGGATTATCGGGAAATCCTGTGCCGTGAAGACATCGATCTCGTGTCGATCTGCCTTCCCCCTTCCGAACATGCCGAAACGACGATCGCCGCCCTTGAGGCCGGCAAGCACGTGATCGTTGAAAAGCCGATGGCCGCCTCGCTGGCGGAGTGCGACCTGATGATCGAAGCCGCGGACAAGTCCGGAAAGCTGCTTTCGGTCGTTGCCCAGAACCGATACAGCATTCCGGCCATGAAGCTGAAGCAGGTGATCGAATCGGGACTGGCCGGACGAGTCCTCCATGCGACGGCCAATTCCCTCTGGTGGCGTGGTCAGAGCTATTACGATCTCTGGTGGCGCGGAACCTGGGCGAAAGAGGGCGGCGGATGCACCTTGAATCATGCGGTCCATCACATCGACCTTATGCGCTGGATGATAGGGACACCCGAAGAAGTGACTGCCGTCTTTACCAACGCGAATCACGAAAACTCCGAAGTCGAGGATCTCTCGGTTGCCGTATTGAAATTTCCCGGCGGTAGTCTCGGCGTGATTACCGCCTCGCTGGTCTCGCACGGCGAGGAACAGGAACTCATATTTCAAACCGAGCGGGCCAGAATCTCGGTACCCTGGAAATTGAAAGCCTCCCTGCCACTGGAAAACGGCTTTCCGAAAGACGACCCAGCCACGGAAAGAGAGATTCAAAGTCTCTACGATTCTTTGCCGGCCATTCCTTACTTGGGGCACGAGGGGCAACTCGACAACCTGCTCAGTGCGATCGAAGGAAAAGAACAGTTGCTCATCGACGGTCGGGAGGGCCGGGCGACGCTGGAACTCATCATGGCCATCTACAAGTCTGCGGCGACGCGGACGACGGTCAAGCTGCCATTCTCACCTAATGATCCGGCCTATCAGAAAGAAACCCTGCTCGCTCTCATGCCGCGGTTTCATGAAAAGAAAAAAAGCGTCGAAAATTTTTCGGAAAACAGCATCACCCTCGGCAGAAATGTGGAGAAGTGAGGATGTTCCCAGATGAATCCGGAAGTTGTCTTGCGCAAGGATGTTGATGGACGACTTCCTGGAATTCACACAATCGGCCACGACCTGCCGGTCAGAACTCTGAGTGATATGCCCGCTTTAGACTGGTTGCTGTCTGCTGACAATTGCATCCCCGGTGGCGGGGGCACTCTGAAATCTGTCCTTGAGCCAAGTCTCGCAACTCGGCCCACGGCCCGCCGCTGTGGGAAACGGCCGGCTCGGGCGGCGAAGATCTTTTGATCCAGACCCTTCCGCAGTACAAGTTTGATCAGCGCATTGCGTGGTGTCGTGGCAAGCGGGCTTCTGACGCTGCCCGACGGGAGTGTTCGTGTCTACTCCCCTGAAAACGAAAAACG
>CAIVZW010000611.1 GCA_903910495.1 uncultured beta proteobacterium | reverse complement strand
GGCAATGAAATCATTCATCCCGGCCTCAAGGCAGCGTGCCCTATCCTCGGCAAAGGCATTGGCGGTCATCGCCAGAATGGGGGTTTCACGACAGCCCGGTAGTTCACGTATCTGCTGCGTAGCTTTGACCCCATCCAGATTCGGCATCTGCATGTCCATCAGGATGGCGGCGTAGGAGTTTTCACGGACTTTTCCGAGGGCGTGAAGACCATCTTCGGCGGTATCGACGGTCAATCCGATGTCTTCAAGAATGAATTGAGCCACCTCAAGGTTCAAGGGCTCGTCATCCACGATCAGGATGCGGCGACCCTGATGGTGTTGGCGGATAATATTTTCGGCGTCGGTTATTGCCGGCGGAGGTTTGATCCCTGACGTGGCGTTCTTTATCAGTCGTACAGTGAACCAGAAGGTGCTGCCCACCCCCGGCGTGCTTTCAACGCCGGCTTTGCCACCCATCAGTTCGGCCAGGCGTCGGGTGATCGCCAGGCCCAGTCCGGTTCCGCCATAGTTGCGCGTCGTCGAGTTGTCAGCCTGTTCAAAGGCGGTGAACAGCCGGGGAAGTGTTTCGGGGGCTATGCCAATCCCGGTATCCTGAACCTCGAAGCGAACGTGCGCGGAGCCGGCATTTTCGTCCAACTTGATGGTGCGTAGCGTAATGGTTCCTGTTTCGGTGAATTTGATGGCGTTGGCTACATAGTTGAGCAGTGCCTGTTGCAACCGTGTCGGGTCACCCTGCAGCCCGGGCGGCAGGGATTCTGTCTCGATGCGCAGGTGCAGTCCTTTGGCCTGGGCGCGAGTGCTCATGATCGACTGGACGTTGGCCAGCAGGCTGCTGATGGCGACTGGTGCTTCCTCCAGAACGACCTTCCCGGCTTCTATTTTGGAGAGATCAAGGATGTCGTTGATGGTGCTGAGCAGGTGTTCGGCCGAGGTGTCGATCTTGGCGAGACGGTCGGACTGAATGGGGGTAACCCCGCCACGCCTCAGAATATGCGTCATGCCGATGATGCCATTTAACGGCGTACGGATTTCGTGGCTCATGTTGGCCAGGAAAGTGCTCTTGGCGAGGTTGGCGGCTTCGGCAGTGTCCTTGGCTTCAGCCAGTTCGGCGGTACGGCTTGCGACCAGTTCTTCAAGGTGTTCACGGTATTGCTTGAGTTCGGCTTCAGTCTGCTTGCGCTCGGTGATATACATCACGATACAGCATATTCCGGTGATTCTGCCCTCGCTATCGCGACGGACTCTGTCCGTTAAAAGCGCCGGAATTTTTGTGCCATCTTTTTTGATGAAGTCACGTTCGAAGTTACTTCCCGGAGGCAAAATGCCTGCGGCTTTGCTCAGCGCCTCGGTTCTGGATCGCTGGCTATCTTCGACGAACTCCCAGACGTAATGCCCGAGCATTTCATCTTCCGAGTAACCCAGAGTTGCAAGTTGACTCGCGTTGATACGAACAATGCGGCCCTCGGCATCGAATTCGTAATAGCCGACAGGAATTTCATTGAACAGCTCTTTATATTGACTCTCGCTTTTCCGCAATGCCGCTTCCCGATTTCCCAGAGTTTCAAGCAAGCGGTTGAAAGCGCTGATCAGTTGCCCGATTTCATCCTGTCTTCGGACAGGCAAGGCTTGCGGGTGATCGCCAGTGTCAGCGAGATTGGCGAGTATTTTTGCGGTGTCCAGAAGTGGCGAGAACTGACGCCTCAACAACCACCAGGTCAGCCCACCCGCCAGCAGGGTCAGGAGGAGCGTGGCGAAGATGATCCGCTGTCGCATATCGTAGATCGGGGCAAAAGCCTCGGCTACCGGCAGTGCAGCTGATACATACCAACCTGCCACCGGAACGCCCTTGGCGGAACTCAACACCTCCACTCCCTTTGGATTGACGAAGATGTCAGAGCCTTCATGGCCTTGAGTACGACGATCAAGGAGAGGATTGACTCCAGGGGGCGGATGCATTTCCATGACGCGGGTCTTGTCGGTAGCCGTGACAATCATCCGATACTGCGGTGCGACGATAAAAAAACCACCGGTCTTGCCATATCGGCTGTCCGTGATCTTGTCCAAAAAATTGGGCTTGGCCAGATTGGTCACCCCCGATAAGGCGCCGATGATTTTCCCCTGCCTGTCGCGGACGGGGACGGCCATGAGGATAATCGGAGCTTTTTTTGTCTTGCCGATAACCGGCTGGCCAATCGTTGATTTGCCATCCTTGAGGGCGCCGATCAGGTAATCCCTGTCCAGGTAGTTGACGCCGATCCGTTCTGGCGATAACGGGGATTCTGCAATGGCAGCGCCATCCATTCGGTAGGCCAGAACGCCATCGTTGAACTGGGTATGCAGGACAAAGCGCTGATCCAGGAATTTTTGCAAGGCCGGCGGATTCTCGATCAAGGAAACATCAATGGCCTGGGCAATCATCTCCAGTGATTTGATCCGGTCGTCCAGCTTGCCTTGAACCTCGGACGCTGCATAGGCTGCCGTTGCAGCCTGTTGCTCACCCAGCAGCCGTTTCATGTCTTCTTGCAACATCCGGGTGGCGTAAAACGATAGCGCCCAGAGACTCGTCAGGAAGATGGCCAGTGTGACGAGAGTGATTCTGGTTTTGAGCGAATGCCGAGGATGGTCTGTTATCGCCATGACATTTTCACACCACTTGATTTACACAGCAGTCAGGAATTTAGGCTATAAAAATGCCCTCACCCCAACCCCTCTGATAGAACAACTAGCCATTTGACTAGGCTGCCACAAAACGGCAGCCAAGTCGCTGGTTATCCTGCGGGAGAGGGGTTGGGGTGAGGGCTGGTTTTCTGGTTTCATTTGTCATGTTGACTCCTGCTGGCCAGCTGCTAGCCCTTGAGCGCGGCGCTGAGCGAAGCGACTTCTTCGGCCGATTCGGCAAGAATGCTGGTGAGCGTTTCGTCGTCGATCAGCACTTCAAGTTCCACGTCCATGCCCTTGCGGCTCATGCCGGCCAGGGCGTCGAGCGGTGATTCGATGGGCGAGAGTTCGTCGGCCAGCAGCAGCGTGTCGCCGAGCGAGGCCGGCGGCATGGCGAGATAACCCGACCACAGCGTTTCCATGGCGTCAAGGATATGCGCCGGCACGTCCAGCGCACGCAGCACGGCGCGCCCGACACGGGCTTCACCCTCGCCGTGCCAGGGCTCGAGATCGCTGCTCAGCAGGCCGGGAAAGGCGCTGGCGCGCGCAATGAGATAGAAGCTGCCGACCTCGTGCACAATGCCGGCAAAGAAGGCGGCATCGGGGTTCTGATGGGTAACGCGGCGGGCGATGACGCGCGCCAGAGCGGCGACGTGGGCCGTGTGTTCCCAGAGCCGGGTAGCCAGTGCGCGATGTTCTCTATCCTTGGACATTTCCTTCATCTGACGCACGATGATGGAGGCAGAGAGGGCGCGCAAGGTGGCAAAACCGAGCCGGGAAATGGCACTTCTGAGCTCAGTGACGGCCCGGCCGCCGGGGTTGTAGGCGATCGAGTTGGCGATGCCGAGCACGCGTGCGGAGAGCATGGGTTCGGCGGAAACCAGTTTGCCGAGACTGTCGATGGCACAGTCGGGATCGTCAAGCATGCGTTGCACGCGCAGGGCAATTTCGCTGTGCGTGGGAAATACGATGTCGCCGCGTGCGGCGTCGGCCGCAATGGCGTCCAGAGCTGATCGAACGTCCATCATTGTTCTCCCCCGTGATGTCTGCTTTCCTGACTGGAGCCGTGGTTAACGATGGCCGCCGGAATCTGCTCGAGCGGCAGGGTGAAATCGACGGCCCCCAGTTTGATCGCTTCCTTGGGCATGCCGAAGACGACGCAACTGGCTTCGTCCTGGGCAATGGTGCGGGCTCCGGCGTCGTGCATTTCCTTGAGCCCGCGCGCGCCGTCATCGCCCATGCCGGTCATGATGATGCCCAGGGCGTTGGCGCCGGCAAATTTGGCGACGGAGCGGAACAGGACATCGACGGAGGGCTTGTGCCGATTGACCAGCGGGCCGTCAACGACTTCGACCATGTATTGCGCGCCGCTGCGCTTGAGCATCATGTGCTTGCCGCCGGGCGCGATCAGCGCGCGGCCGGGGAATACCCGGTCGCCGTTCTGCGCTTCACGCACCTCGATCTGCGACAGGTTGTGCAGGCGTTCGGCAAACATCGCGGTGAATACGGCCGGCATGTGCTGGACGATGACAATCCCGAGGCTGGTGGCCGGCAGTCGCGTGAGGACGGCTTCGAGCGCCTGCGTACCGCCGGTGGAGGTGCCGATGGCGATGACCTGATCGGTGGTGCGATTGAGCGCTGGGTTGTAGTCGGCACTGAGCATGACATCGGCTGATAATGGGGGGCGGTTGATGGCGGGAGCGCTGAAGGGGGTGATGCCGGTACCGAGGGCGTGCAGGTTGGCTTTGGCGGCGCTGCGCACGGCCTGTACGATGTCACTGGAAGCGTCTTCGAGAAAGCTTTTCAGGCCGAGCTTGGGTTTGGTGATGATCGATACGGCGCCGGCCGAGAGGGCTTCGAAGGTGGCTCGCGCGCCCTGCTCGGCGAGCGAGGAGCAGATGACCACCGGCGTCGGGCGTTCGGCCATGATTTTCCGGAGGAAGGTGATGCCGTCCATGCGCGGCATCTCGATATCGACGATGAGTACGTCCGGCCACAGGGTTTTCATTCTTTCGAGGGCGAACACCGGATCGGAGGCGGTGGCGATGACCTCGATGCCGGGATCGCTGGCCAGGGCCTGCGTGACCACCTGACGGACGACCGCCGAGTCATCGACGATCATGACCTTTATCTTGTTAGCCATGCCTGTTCCCTTACGGTGGCGCCTTGACCTTCGGGGAAGGCCAGCCAGACATCGCCGCTCCAGATGTCGAAGTGCAGTTTGCGTCGCCCGCTACCGGCGATGTGTTCGGCGATCAGTGCGATATTCCTTGAGGCCAGGAAACGGTGGGCGAATTCGATGTTGCGTGCGCCGATGTCCATGCCGCTGCCGGCTCCGTTTTTGAACATGTTGGCGCCACCGAACAGTTTGGCCTGATACTCGGATGGCCGGGTGCCGGCCTGTTCGACATGCTGCAGAAAAAGAGCGAAGGTTTCATCGGCGTAGCGGCCGTCAAGCGGGGCATCCTGGGGTCGCTTGCGTTCGCTCATCATGTAGTGGCACATGCCGCCGATGCGTTTGCGCGGATGCCAGAGCGTGATCGATACGCAGGAACCGAGCAGGGTCGAGATCCGCGTATGGCCGCTGCCGAAGTGGAAGTCGCCAGGGCGGAGAATGACCGTCTCGACGTCTGCTGTGGTGTGCGGTGCCAGTTTCATGGTTTGCGGTAGATCGTCGGACGGATGCTGACCACACGATCGGTGAGGCCATTGAGCGTTTCGGAATGGCCGATGATCAGATGGCCACCCGGTTTGAGCCGGGGCAGCAGGTTGTGCACGACTTTGGTCTTGGTTTCCGGGTCAAAGTAGATCATCACGTTGCGCAGGAAAATGACTTCGAAATCACCGATGTCGGCCTGCACCGGATGCGTCAGGTTGACCTGGTAGAAACTGGTTTTCTTGCGCAGCTCCGGGGCGATGAGAAAGGTTCCGGCATGAGCCCTCACTCCCTTGAGACAATACTTGTGCATGTATCCTGTCGGGATGCCTTCGGTGCGCGCCAGCGAATAGTGCCCGGCGGAGGCTCTGGCCAGCACCTGGGTGCTGATGTCCGAGCCGACGATTTCCCACGGCGTGGTGGGGAGGGCTTCGGCAAGCGTCATGGCAATCGAATAGGCTTCCTCGCCGCTTGAACTGGCGGCGCTCCAGACGCGAAAGGTGCCCGCGCTGTGGCGCTTGGCAATGATTTCATCACGCAGGAATTCGAAGTGCTTGGGCTCGCGGAAGAAGTAGGTCTCATTAGTGGTCAGCAGGTCGACCATGGTCTGCAGTTCTTCCGGGTTTTCGTCATTGGCCAGCATCCGGTAGTACTGGGTGAAGCTGCCGAGTTCGTAGACTCTAAGGCGGCGCGTCAGGCGGCCGACGAGCAGGATCTTTTTGGCATCGGAGAGGCTGATGCCGGCAATCTTGTAGATCAGGCGTTGGAAGAGCGCAAATTCCTGATCGGTGATCTGAATATCAGTCATTAGAATAGCTCGATTTTCTTGTCGATGGACTTCGGTTTCTGGAGCAGGGTTTCGGCGTAGGCGCGCTCTTCACGGGCAATTACCTCAGCATTGGCCATGTTGGTCACCAGGCGCTTGCAGAAGGCTTCGCCGTTGAACGGCAGGAAAATGATCTTGCGCGACCAGGGTCCGAGAAAGTCGGAGGAGAGCAGTGGAACCCCTTCACGGGTCAGCCATTCCTTGGCGAAATTGGCGTTGCGCATGCCGATGCTTAGTGAACCCCCGTCGGTATCGATGATGGTTCCGCCACCGAAGGCTTTGGCTTGCAGGCGAACTTTCTTGGCGCCCTTGTTGAGCAGGTCATTGAGCAGGGCCTCCATGGCGAAGTTGCCGGAGAGCAGCGAGTCAACGTCGCCATGCTTGCTGCGCCCCATGTCGGGTAGCATGAAATGGTTGATCCCGCCGATTCTCAGCTGCGGGTCGAAAAGACAGACGGCAACGCAGGAGCCGAGCAGGGTGGATAGGGGTTTTTCGGTGTCGACGATCCACGCCCCCGGCTGGACATTGCGGGCGAGGCGTTCGATCTCTTTTGCCGGAAGGCTGGCGTAGTCCAACGTGCTGGTCTCCATGTTGAAGGCGGCTGCAATCAGTTGCTGTGCAACTCGGACAGCTTGCTGTTCAGACGCTGCAGCGTCTCCTGCGTTTCACCGCTGCGATTGATCAACTCAGCCATCCGGGTCATGAAATCGCCGACCATGTTCTGCAGGAATTGTTCCTGGCTATCGGTCAGGCCGAGCCGGTAGAAGGAGTCGAGCAAGGTTCCCTGCAGTTCGTTGATGAGTTTTGAACTGGCTGCGGTATTGTCCTGATGTGTTTCGCGCAGTTCCATGATGGTGTTTGCCACGCTTTCAAGCGCTGACAGGATGCCTTGCTGGGTGCGTCGGCTCGCTTCTTCCGTTTGCAGCGCCTGCAGCCGGGAGTCAGCCCCTTGTGCGGCGACGGAAAGATGGTCACGCAAGCGGCCACAGAAATCCGGGTCTTCAAGCGGCAGATCGTTGACCATTAGCGTGATGCGTTCGAAGTTATGTACGCTGCGCCGGCGGAATTCGAAGATGCGTCCCTGTTTGCGTACGTGCTCGATGACCGAAACCTCGAGTGGCATATTCTTTCCGGTCGCGCTGAGTGTTTGGGTATGGCCGCCGATGCGCGTCTGCACCACGCCGGCAAGCCGGTAGCGCTGCATCAGTTCAAGCAGCCCGTTGGCGATTTCCTCGCTGCTTTCCATGGCGATCAGCTTGCTCATGAACTGCAGCAGAATGCCGGTTTCATCCATGCTGGCCATGACCAGCGAGGAAAGCAGTTCGGCTTCTTCGATCTGCACTGCCAGCGTGCGCTGATTGAGTACCCTGGTTTTTGCCACCATGAATTTGCGCAGCAGTTCTTCGGGCTCGAAAGGCTTGACGATGTAGTCCTCGCCGCCTGCGTCGTAGCCCTTTATCCGCTCCTCGATCGAGTCATGGCCGGAGACGAAAATGACCGGCGTGTGGCGCAGGACGGAATCATCCTTGATCTGGCGGCAGAACCTGAAACCGTCGATGCCGGGCAGGCTGACATCGAGCAGGAAGAGGTCGGGTTTTTCCGTAGTCAGTCTCTCCTGGCACTCTTCGCTGCTGGCAAAGGTCTGGATCTGGCCGTCGGGTTCGAGAATGGCGCGAATGATGTCCAGCACAACGGGGTCATCATCGACGGCAAATACCTTGAAGGCTTGACTCATTTGCTCTCCCCCGGGACTTGGATCACGGCACTGTGCGTGAGATGCTTGTCGTGTAAAGCCCTGGATTTCAGGACGCGGATTTTTCCAGTTTTCCTGCAATGTCCCGACGCATCTCTGCGACCGTGCGCTCAAGCTCTTCAAGCCAGAGAAGGGTCGGTTCATTATTGCGCAGGGCCATTTCCAGTGTCCGGGAAATGGAGAACAGTTCAGCCATGCCCAGCATTCCGGTGCGCCCCTTGAGCGCGTGCGCCAGTTTTGTGGCCTCCTCCCGTGAATCATTGGCGAGCGCCTGGCGGATCTGCTGGGTGGCTGCCGGGCCAAAGAAGATGAATTCGCTCAGCCAGTGCCGATACCGCTCCTCGTCTCCGGCAAAGCGGGCGAGCGCTTCCCGGGTATTGACATTAGGTATGGCGAAGCTGCAGGCCGATGACCCGGGATCGTTCGACTGGCTGCTTAGTGTCTTGCCGTGATCGGTGCACATCCGGAAATTTCCTCATGCGTTTATGCGGCACAAAGCGGGTGGTCGTCCTTCCTCGCTCTGCCTTGAACATATAGTCCCAGAGAATGTATCGCTTGTGCATCCGTAGTTTGTGCAAAAAACTGCGGAAACTACGTAGTTGAAGCCCGATCCACAGCGGAAAAATGGCTGAACAGTCGATAAACGAAAGCTGAACGGCGCGCACCCCAAGAGTACTTGAGCCCAAGGCCCCGTTGCCTTCGGGCGCAACGCTTCGCGTTTCACGCCCTACTTGGCTTCTGGCGATGAAATCAGGGCATAGACTCCAGAAAACTTAGCGCAGATCAAATTTCCAATCTATTTTTATTGATACATTGAATGAAATCTTGATGCTTTCTGTGAGTTATGGACCTTTCCCGCCGTCGTTTTTTCGCTCGTCGTCATCCGGGGCCTGCGCCTTTCCGGCCGCCCTGGAGCCTGCCTGAGGCGCAGTTCACCGATCGCTGCAGCCGCTGCGACGAGTGTGTGAAGGCCTGCCCGACCGGGTTGCTGGTGCGCGGTGACGGGGGTTTCCCGGTCGCCCGTTTTACGGTGGCGGCATGTACTTTTTGCGGCGATTGCGCGCAAACCTGCACGACCGGAGCCCTTGCCCGTGCCGGAGACAGTGCGCCCTGGTCGTTCGGCATCCGGATTGGCGGGTCTTGTCTGCCCGAGCAGGGCGTTGAGTGCCGCGTCTGCGGCGAAGCCTGCGCCGCAGGGGCCGTCCGTTTCCGGCCGCGCCTCGGTGGCGTGGCCTTGCCCGAAGTCGATAACGCCGTATGCACGGGTTGCGGCGCGTGTATTTCCCCCTGTCCGGTGATGGCGATCGAGCGGATTGCACTGAATCTGCCGTCCGCCCTTGCTTCCGTCTCACCCCTGATCGCGGAGTGTTCATGAACATTGTCAGCCTGGTGCTGCGTATCCATCCCGAAACCCGCCTGGCGACCGAAGCCGCCCTTACGGCCATGCCCGGCGTGGAGTGCCATTACATGTCGGATGATGGCCGGCTCGTTGCCACCGTCGAGGATGCGCCCGGGGTGGCCCTGTCCGATACCCTGATCGCCATTCACCGGGTGCCTCAGGTATTGGCCGCTACTTTGGCCTATGAACACAGCGACGCCCATCTTTCGAATCAACCGCCCGTCAAAAATACCCCTTGCGAGGAGGCTCAATCATGACCATCAATCGACGCGACTTCATCAAAACCCAGGCCATTGCGGCGGCGGCGGCCAGTGCCGGAATTGCCCTGCCGGTCCTTGCTGCCCCGACAGCCGCCGCTAGCAAGGACGCTACGGTGCGCTGGGACAAGGCCGCCTGCCGTTTCTGCGGTACCGGCTGTTCGGTGCTGGTCGGCATGCAGAACGGTCGCGTGGTAGCCACCCAGGGCGATCCGGATTCGCAGGTGAACCGCGGACTCAACTGCATCAAGGGCTATTTCCTGTCGAAGATCATGTACGGCGAGGACCGGCTGACCCGCCCCATGCTGCGCATGAAGGACGGCAAGTATGACAAGGAAGGCGAATTCACCGCGATCAGCTGGGACAAGGCCTTCGACATCATGGCCGAGAAATGGAAGGCGGCCTTGAAATCCGACGGTCCGGCCGGGGTGGCCATGTTCGGTTCCGGCCAGTGGACGATCTGGGAAGGCTACGCTGCGGCGAAGCTGTTCAAGGCCGGTTTCCGCTCCAATAATCTCGACCCCAATGCTCGCCACTGCATGGCCTCGGCGGTGACCGGCTTCATGCGCACCTTCGGCATCGACGAGCCGATGGGCTGTTACGATGACATCGAGCAGTCCGACGCCTTCGTGCTGTGGGGTTCGAACATGGCCGAGATGCATCCGATCCTGTGGACGCGCATCACCGACCGGCGTCTGACCAAGACCGACGTGCAGGTGCATGTGTTATCGACCTTCGAGCACCGCAGCTTCGAACTGGCCGACAACGGCATAATCTTTGTGCCGCAGACCGATCTGGCGATTCTCAACTTTATCTGCAACTACATCATCCAGACGAACCGGGTCAATCAGGAGTTCGTCAAGCGCAACGTGAACTTCAAGATGGGCGAGACCGACATCGGTTTCGGCCTGCGCCCCGTGCATGCGCTGGAAAAGGACGCCAAGTTCAACGGTTACCCCGGAGCCGACGGCAAGCCCAAGAACAACCCCAACGACTCGCGTCCGAGCACTTTCGAAGAATTCAAGAAGTTCGTCTCGGAATACACGGTGGAAAAAGTCTCCAAGCTCACCGGCGTGCCGCAGGACAAGCTGAAGAAGCTGGCCGAGCTGTACGCCGATCCGAAGAAAAAAGTGGTCAGTTTCTGGACCATGGGCTTCAACCAGCACACCCGCGGCACCTGGGTGAATAACATGATCTACAACGTGCACCTGCTGGTCGGCAAGATTTCCGAGCCGGGCAACGGCCCGTTCTCGCTCACCGGCCAGCCCTCGGCCTGCGGTACCGCGCGCGAAGTGGGGACCTTTGCCCATCGCCTGCCGGCCGACATGGTGGTAACCAATCCGGCGCATCGCAAATTTGCCGAGGAAATCTGGCAGCTGCCGGAAGGCACCATCCCCGACAAGATCGGCCTGCACGCCGTGGCCCAGAGCCGTGCGCTGAAGGACGGCAAGCTCAAGTGCTACTGGACGAGCACGACCAACAACATGCAGGCCGGGCCGAACATCAATCAGGAAGTCTATCCGGGCTGGCGCAACCCGGCGGCTTTCGTCGTCGTCTCGGATGTGTATCCGACTGTTTCCGCTCTGGCCGCCGACCTGATCCTGCCCTGCGCCATGTGGACCGAAAAGGAAGGCGCTTTCGGCAACGCCGAGCGGCGCACCCAGTTCTGGCGCCAGCAGGTCAAGGCGCCGGGCGAGTCCCGCTCCGACCTCTGGCAGTACATGGAGTTCTCCAAGCGCTTCAAGGTCGAGGAAGTGTGGCCGTCGGAACTGATCGCCAAGAAGCCCGAGCTCAAGGGCAAGACCCTTTACGACATCCTGTTCGCCAACAAGGTGGTGAACAAGTTCCCGAAGAGCGATCTCATCAAGACCAACGACCACGCCATCAAGAACTACAGCAACGACGAGTCGGAAGCGTTCGGCTATTACGTGCAAAAAGGGCTGTTTGAGGAATATGCCCAGTTCGGTCGCGGCCACGGTCACGATCTGGCCGACTTCGATGTCTATCACAAGGCGCGCGGCCTGCGCTGGCCGGTGGTCGATGGCAAGGAAACCCTGTGGCGCTTCCGCGAGGGCTACGACCCGTACGTGAAGGCCGGCGAGGGCGTGAAGTTCTACGGACACAAGGACGGCAAGGCGGTTATTTTCGCGCTGCCCTATCAGGATCCGCCCGAGATGCCGGACAAGGAGTTCGACATGTGGCTGTGCACCGGTCGCGTGCTCGAACACTGGCACACCGGCTCGATGACCCGGCGTGTGCCCGAACTGCACAAGGCCGTTCCGGAAGCCCAGGTCTTCATGCATCCGGACGACGCCAAGAAGCGCGGTCTGCAGCGCGGCATGGTGGTCAAGGTCAGCTCGCGTCGCGGCGAGATGACCGCGCACCTTGAAACCAAGGGCCGCAACAAGCCGCCGGTGGGGCTGATCTTTGTCCCCTTCTTCGATGAATCGAGGCTGGTGAACAAGCTGACGCTCGATGCCACCTGCCCGATCTCGAAGGAAACCGACTTCAAGAAATGCGCGGTGAAGGTTGTGCGGGCGTGAGCGTGAGTTTCAGTCTCGTCATTCCGGCGAAGGCGCCCCGCAGGAAGTGCCCTTGGGGTGCCGGAATCCAGGCTTTTGGAGCACCTCCTGGGTCCCGGGCTCTGCATTTCCTTCGGTCACCTTCGCCGGGACGACGTTTTTTCCAACATTCAGAGCGTGATTGAGCAAGTAACGTGGGTCAGGGCAGGAATAACGCAGAGAAAACCACAACCGCCGCCGTGCCGGCGTCACTGGCGCGGCGCAAATTCGTCAACAGTATCGCTGCGGCCGCTGGCGGCGGCTGCCTGCTGGCGCTGGGCGCGGGTCTCTATGCGCGCAGCGCTTCGGCACTGCCGGCGCTGGCTCTGCGCCCGCCCGGTGCGCTGGCCGAGGCGGACTTTCTCGCCACCTGCGTGCGTTGCGGACTGTGCGTGCGCGACTGCCCCTACGATACGCTCAAACTCTCCGATCTCGGCGCTCCGGTGGCGACGGGAACGCCGTATTTCACTGCGCGCAACATTCCCTGCGAGATGTGCGAGGACATCCCCTGCGTCAAAGCCTGTCCGACCGGCGCACTCGATCGTCAGCTCACCGACATCAGCACTTCGCGCATGGGGCTGGCGGCGCTCGTCGATCACGAAACCTGCCTGAATTTTCTCGGCCTGCGCTGCGACGTCTGTTACCGGGTATGCCCGCTGATCGACCAGGCGATCACCCTGGAGACCCAGCACAACCCGCGCTCCGACCGCCACGCCATGCTGCTGCCGACGGTGCATTCCGAAGCCTGCACCGGTTGCGGCAAGTGCGAAAAATCCTGCGTCCTGCCCGAGGCGGCGATCCGCGTCCTGCCGCGCCCGCTGGCTCAGGGCGCACTGCCGTCGCACTATCGCAAGGGCTGGGAAGAAAAGTCCCGGCACGGCGGTTCGCTGATCGGCGAACAGGTGGAATTGCCGGTGCGTGGCTTTGAAGGTTCTACGGCCGGGCGCACGGCGACCGGCAGCGTGACGGTGCCGGTGGCGCCTGCCCCGGTAGCGCCCGCCGTCCCGCAGGCTCCCGCCAAAGCGGCGGCAGCCCTCAATTCGCGCTGGAGGCCGTGACCGTGTCCAGCCCACTCATTCCGGTCTCCCCGCCTGTACTTGCTGCAACGCGTAGCCTGTGGCAGCGCCAGCGCTGGCTGTTCCTGCGCCGTTTCAGCCAGTTGCTGATTCTTTTTGTGTTTTTTACCGGTCCGTGGTTCGGTGTGTGGATCGCCAAGGGCAATCTGTCCTCATCGCTGTTCTTTGACGTGCTGCCGCTCACCGATCCGCTGCTGGTTCTGCAGACGCTGGCCACCGGTCATCTGCCCTACAGCACGGCACTGACCGGCGCGGCCATTGTTTTAGTCTTCTATCTGCTGCTTGGCGGGCGGGTTTTCTGCAGTTGGGTGTGCCCGGTGAACATGGTGACCGATGCGGCCGCGTGGACACGACGCCGTCTTGGCATCAAGACCGGACGGGTGCCGGATGCGCATACCCGCTACTGGCTGCTGGGCGGTATTTTTGTGCTCACTGCTTACACTGGAAGCCTGGCGTGGGAATGGGTTAATCCCGTTTCCCTCATCCATCGCGGACTGCTTTTCGGCATGGCTGGCGCACTCTGGGTGGTTGCCGGTGTCTTTATTTACGATCTGCTGGTCGCCGGTCGCGGCTGGTGTGGTCATTTGTGTCCGGTGGGTGCGTTTTACAGCCTGCTCGGACGCAGCGCACTGCTGCGCGTTTCAGCGGCCAGGCGCAGCGCCTGCAACGACTGCCTGGACTGCTTCAGCGTCTGCCCCGAACCCCAGGTCATTCGCCCGGCACTCAAGCAGGCCGGACAACACAGCCCCGTGATCCTTTCCGCCAACTGTACCGCCTGCGGTCGCTGCATTGATGTATGCGACCTCGAGGTTTTCAAGATGACTCATCGATTTGACCAAAGGAGCGAGTGATGAACAAGCCAACCTTCCTGTCCGCACGTTTATGGGCCGCCGTGTTGTCCCTGTGCCTGATGCAATCGGTACTGGCCGCACCGCCTGAGCCGGCGGTCAAGTTGAAAACCCTGCGCGGCGTCGAGGTGACGGCAGCCGATCCGGAAAGCGAGGGCACCCGTTACGGCCGCGACATGCCGCCCTTGCCGCGCGACTTTGTGCAACAGCCGCCACTGATTCCGCACAGCATCGAAGGCTATGCCATCACCATGAATTTCAACAAGTGTCTCGATTGCCATGCCTGGAGCCGGGCTGCCGAAACCAAGGCGACGAAGATCTCGATCACGCACTTCAAGGGCCGTGACGGCATCGAGATGAGCAGCGTGTCGCCGCAGCGCTACTTCTGCAGCCAGTGCCACGTGTCGCAAAGCGACGCGAGTCCGCTGGTCGGAAATACCTTCAAGCCGGGCACCGGCATACGTTGATCGATCAGGGACAGGAGCAAGGCAATGGATAACGACAAGAAGAGTCTGGCAAGTCGGATCTTGGCTCAGTTTGTGGCGCGGACTCGCTTGGCCGGGTGGGGGTTTGCAGCACTGCTGTTCATCGGCGGTATTATCGCCTGGGGCGGGTTCAATACCGCGATGGAACTGACCAACCGCGAGGAGTTCTGCATTTCCTGCCACGAAATGAAGAACAACGTCTATCAGGAATACCGCAACACCATACACGCCTCCAACCGTTCCGGAGTGCGCGCCACCTGTCCGGACTGTCACGTGCCGAAGGAGTGGTCGTACAAGATCATCCGCAAGATTCAGGCATCCAACGAGTTGCTGCACAAGGTGCTTGGTTCGATCGATACGCCGGAGAAGTTCAATGCCAAACGCCTGGAACTGGCCATGAATGAATGGGCGCGCATGAAAAGAACCGACTCGCGCGAGTGCCGCAATTGCCATGACTTCGACAGTTTCGACTATAGCAAGCAGAACCGCCGTTCGGCGCGCATGCATCAGACCGGCCTGAACGAAGGGCAGACCTGTATCGACTGCCACAAGGGCATTGCGCACCAGTTGCCGGTCGTTGAACAGGCGATCGGTGCAAGCAAGGGCGGTGCCGAGCAGGGGGTGTTCCACCCCGCGCCACTGGTGCCCGAAGGCAAGGCCGGAAAATAGACCCTTCCGGGGAACATGGAGAATGCCTGAACGGTCGGTGGCTCGGCTCTGCATTTCCTTCGGTCAGGCTTCAGCCCGACTTGCTGGTTGATGTCGGGCTGAAGCCCGAGCCACAGGGAGGAGTAGGGGGTAGCCGCCGACTCAAGCCTGGAAGAAACGGTAGCAGTTCTTGCCTGCCAGTTTGGCCTGGTACATGGCCTGGTCGGCCTGGCGCAACAACTGATCGGTGTCTGTTTCTTCCGCCTGAGGATAGAACGTGATGCCGAGGCTGATCGAGATATTAAGGACAAGATCACCGACAAGGAACGGTTGTGCCGCGGCGGCGAGAAGGCGATTGAGCATAGTTTCGCTGGCGGTCACATTGTCCAGGTCGGGTAGTATGGCAACAAACTCGTCGCCGCCGAGGCGGGCGAGCGTATCCCCTTCACGCAGCGCCTGCTTCATGTGCTTGCCTACCGTCATGAGCAAGCGGTCGCCGGTTTCATGCCCATGGTTGTCGTTGATCGCCTTGAAGCCGTCAATGTCGAGGTAGATTACCGCCAGCCGCTGTTCGCGTCTAAGGGCCTGAACCATGGCTTGACGCATGCGGTCGGCGAGCAGCACGCGATTCGGCAGTGCGGTCAGCGCATCATAGTGGGCAATATGTTCGAGCTGCTTTTCGTGCTCCTTGAGCGGAGTGATGTCGGAAAACAGCGCGACATACTGCTGGGTGATGCCCTGGGTATCGCTCACCGCGCTGATGGTCAGCATCTCGGCGAACACTTCGCCGTTCTTGCGCCGGTTCCATATTTCACCGTACCAATGCCCGTTCTCGAGCAGGGATTCCCACAGGGCAGCGAAGAATTTTTTATTATGGCGGCCGGAACTCAGGAGGTGGGGGTTGCGACCCAGGACTTCGTCACGGCTGTAACCGGTGATGTGGCTGAACGTCTCATTGACGTCGATGATCGTGCCGTCAACGCGGGTGATCATGATCCCTTCGCGGGCATGGGTAAACACCGTGGCCGCGAGGCGCAGCTTGACTTCGGCCTGCGTGCGTTCGGTGATGTCATGAATGATGGAAAAGAGCAGAGGGCGTCCGCCGCTATCAATGGGCGTCAGATGCACTTCGACGTCGCGTACTTCACCCGAAGCCAGGCGGTGCGAGAAATGGAAGTCATTGCACTCCTCGCGCAAGGCCCGCATTCCTTCCTCGGCGATGCGTTCCGGTGACATGGCGTTGATTTCGCTGATCGACATGCCGACGATCTGTTCCTGAGGATAGCCGTAGAAGGCTACCGCGGCCGCGTTCGCAGAGATGATTATTCCTGAGACAGGATCGATGAGCAGCATCACCGAGGTGTTGATCTCGAAGAAGTTCCGGAAGCTCGTCTCGCTCTTGCGCAGCGCCTCTTCGGCCTGCTTGCGTTCAGTGATGTCGAAAAACGTCACGACATGAAGATCATGCAGGGACATGCTCAGCGGAGCGGCGGCGACCAGAACGGAGCGAATATCGCCATTCCTGCACTGAATGTCGGCTTCCAGCGGCTCAAACGGCGCCTGTTCCCGTTCGGCCTTTTCCAGGTTAATTTGCCAGGCAGTCACCATCCTCTGCCGGTAAGCCGGGTCGGGGTAGGCGAGCGGCCACCAGTCCGCCACGGTCGGAATGTCGGTAAGCGTATACCCGAACGTGTGAGTGAACGCGGCGTTCAGATAGGTAATGTTGAATTTTTCGTCATTCAAGGCGTATGGAATGGGCGACGCATCAATGATCGCGCGGAAACGTGTCTCGCTGTCACGCAGCGACTGCTCAAGTTGCTTGTGCACGGAAATGTCATGCAGCTCGGTGCGCGAGTGCAGGAGCTTGCCTTTGGCATCGCATACCGCCGAGGCGCTCAGGCTCGCATCGATCGTGCTCTTTATTGACATGTGGCCGTGATTCGATGCTGGTAAACAGTCATGTTTTTTTTGCTTCAAAGCGGTTCTGTTTGGCTCTGTAGGTCACCAAGCTCTCTCCTCAGGAACGATAATACTTTACACATAATTCAAATACAACGCGCAATGCAGATCTCATATCAAGCCTGTCGTACGCAATCGCTTGAGCACGACACAGGATAATCATGGCTCAGCTCAGCCAGCGCAGCAGGCCGAAGATGGCAAAGCTGATGATTACCGCCGTCAGGGTACGGCTACTCTTCCAGGCAACGAGCCCGGCGACCAGGGTGCCGACCAGATACGGATTGGTGAGCGCCAGGTTGAGTTGTCCGCCGGGGGCGATGGCCTCGGGAACCACAATGGCCGTCAACACGGCTACCGGCACGTGAGCGAGCGCTTGCACGACTGCCGGCGGGAAGCGCAGTCTCTGCCCGAAGACGAGGAAGCTGGCGCGAATCAGGAAGGTTGCGGCAAACATGCCGAGGATGGCGGCCCACAGCGTGTCGCTCATGGCCTGTCCTCGATGGCCACTCGCCGCTGGCGATAATCGAGCATGACACCCGCGGCCACCCCCGCCAGGGTGGCCAGAAGCAGCCCCAGCCTGTAGGGCAGCGCGTGCGCGAGCCAGGCGACACTGCCGGCGGCGAAGGCTACCGCTAGCGGCGTCGGTGCCTTGAGCTGCGGGGAGACCATGGCGGCAAAAGTGGCGATCATGGCGAAATCGAGGCCGAGGGCGGCGAGCCCGGGAATCTGGTGGCCGACGAGCGCGCCGACGGTGGTCCACAGAATCCAGTTGAGATAGAAGAACGCTGTGGAACCCAGATAATAGGGCAGTGCATCGGCCTCGCCTGCCGTCTGCAGCCGCCGTTCAATGAGCGCAAAGCACTCGTCGGTGAGCCAGAAGGCGGACAGGACGCGCCAGGGCAGGGGCCAGTCCCGGGCCACCGGTTGCAGCGTGGCACTGTAGAGCGCGTGGCGCAGGTTGATGACGAAGGTGGTCAGCCAGATCACCGGCAGTGCGGCGCCGCCGCCAATCAGGCTGAGCGAAATGAACTGGGCGGAACCGGCAAAGACGATGGCCGACATGGCCACGGCGGCGATCGGCGGCAGACCTGCGGTGACGGCCAGAGTGCCGAAGATGATGGCGAAAGGCGTCGTTCCGATGGCCAGGGGAAGGGTATCGCGGGCGCCGGTGAGGGCGATGGGGAGCTTTGTGCGCATGGCTGGGAAGATAGCAGAAGATGCAGCAAAGGCGGAATACAATTCGGCTTGCCGGGCGTTTGATGCCGTTGCCCTGCTGTATTGACTGGGGTGCAGAAGGAAAGGATACTTTGACGCGTGCAATCGGGCTTTCCCATCTTTCTTCGGATACTGCAAATGAATAGTATTCAACTCAGATTATCCATTACTCAGCGGCCGCCAACTTGGGCGACAGTATGTTGAGTCAGCTTGGCCCTCACCCCAACCCTCTCCCGCGGGAGAGGGTGCGCGGCAGCGCGCTGAGGGCTCGTTGTGCACCACGTACGCCGTGTGTCGACTTATTTGGCAACTTCTGAGTAAGATGCGAACCCCTGTGGGTCGGGCTTCAGCCCGACGGGAGGATTGGAATGAACACGCGTTACCTTGACGACCAGCAAGCCGGCCAGCGTTTTGTGTCGGGCGGCATCACCCTGAGCGAAGCTGAAATCATCGATTTTGCCTGGCGCTATGATCCTCAGTCCTTTCATCTGGATGTCAATGCAGCGGCCGAATCGCCCTACGGCGGCCTGATCGCCAGCGGCTTTCAAAGTATGCTTTTATGTTTCCGGCTGTTCATCCAGAGCGGGGTTCTTGCCGGATCGAGTCTGGGCTCGCCCGGCATTGACGAACTTCGCTGGCTGGCTCCGGTACGCCCGGGCGACACGCTGCACAGCGAGGTGGACGTGCTCGAAGTCCGGCCGTCGGCGTCGAAACCGGATCGCGGCGTTGCCCGCCTGAAATACCTGGCGGTCAATCAGCGCGGTGAAGCGGTGCTCAGTTTCATCGTCATCCACCTGCTACGGCGCCGGCAGGTCTGAACAGGTCTTGCCCCTTGGTGATCAATCAGGGCAATGGCCCCTTGTCTGACGTGCTGTTCAAGCCGGCCTGGATTGCCGTCAGCGCAATGGTGTAGACGATGTCATCGACGAGAGCGCCGCGCGAAAGATCGTTGACCGGCTTGCGCAGGCCCTGCAGCATCGGGCCGACCGAAACGACATTGGCTGAGCGCTGGACGGCCTTGTAGGTGGTATTGCCGGTGTTGAGATCGGGGAAGATAAAGACGTTGGCGTGACCGTCGAGCGGGCTGCCCGGGGCTTTCTGGCGGCCGACGCTTTCCACCGTCGCCGCATCGTACTGAATCGGCCCGTCAATGATGAGTTCGGGACAGCGCTGGCGGACGATCGCGGTGGCCTGGCGCACCTTGTCGACATCCTCGCCCGTCCCCGACGCCCCGGTCGAGTACGAGATCATCGCCACGCGCGGCTCGAGGCCAAAGGCAGCGGCCGAGAGGGCAGACTGGATGGCGATCTCGGCCAGTTCGCTTGCCGTCGGGTTCGGGTTGATGGCGCAGTCGCCGTAAACCAGTACCTGATCGGGCATGAGCATGAAAAATACACTCGATACGATGCTCGAACCAGGCGCCGTCTTGATCAACTGCAAGGCCGGACGCACGGTCGATGCCGTCGTATGGACGGCGCCGGAAACGAGTCCGTCTACATGGCCCTCGGCCAGCAGCATGGTGCCGAGAACCACGCTGTCCTCGAGCTGGGCTTCGGCCTGCGGAGCCGTCAGACCCTTCGCCTTGCGCAACTCGACCATCGCTGCGACGTACTTGGCGCGCAATGTTGCCGGGTCGAGGATTTCCAGGAAAGGGTTGGCTTCGGGCAGGTCGATGCCGTGGGTCAGGGCAATGTCACGAACATGGTCGGGATGAGCGAGCAGCACGCAACGGGCAATGCCCTTGGCCGCACAGATTACCGCTGCGCGGATGGTACGCGGCTCGTCGCCTTCCGGTAGCACGATTCGCCGTGCGGCGTGTCTGGCTTCCTTGATCAGGCGATGACGGAACATCGGCGGGGTCATGTGACCGGCACCGGTTTGGCTGCCCGCTGTGGTCAGGAGTTTCAGGTCAACGTGATCGGCGACATGATCCATGATGCGATCCATGCGTTCCGGGTCATTGAGCGTGACCCGTCGATCCATCGAGGAAATCCGTACGGCGACGTCATAGGTCTGCAGATCGGTCGTCAGTATCGGCAGATCGCCAAAGCGGGGACTCAAAAAGGTATCGATGGATTTGGCCATCGGCTCGCCACAGGTGAGCAGCAGGCCGGCAATGGGCATGCCGCCGGCGCGAGCCAGCGCTGCAGCGAGGACGAGATCGGAACGATCGCCCGGGGTCACGATCAGGGTGCCCGGGCGCAGGCGTTCGACGAGCTTGTCGGCACTGCGCGCCGCCACGATGATCTCATGGACCCTGGCCTGTTCGATGTCGCCAGGACGATCCACCGTGAAACCGAGATTCTCGGCAACGTCGATCAGACGGGGAGCAGAGAGTTCCGGATTGTCGGGTGATATGCAGACCAGCGGCGTCTCGAGCCCTGATTCGGCAAGCCCCTGGGCGATATCTTCTCGGTACGATGAATTTTTCGGTACGCGGACGACGATGGCGCCCGCCAACGGACGTCCTCCCTCACCACCGTAACGATACGAGGCATCGGTGATGGTCTCGACCACGTTGCTTACGCTGGTGTTCCGTCCGTGCACGAGGACGAGGACCTCAGCGCCAAGGTTGCGGGCAATGGCGCGGTCCAGATCGGTCATCAGCGGATGATCGTGGCTGGGTGTAATACCTTCGACGATGACCATGCTGCACGCACCGCGCGCGGACTCGACCAGAGCGACAATTTCTTCCAGCAAACTGGCCTCGTCGCCTGCGCGTATCATGTCTTCGGCATATTTAGCCGGAATCGGATCCGGGGTGGAAAGCCCGCACAGGGTGCGCGCAAAGTGGACAGAACGGTCGGGACGGCTGGACGCCAGGCCGACGTCGGAGAGCGGTTTGGCGAAGCCGACTTCGAATCCTTCCCGCTGGTAGGCACGGATCAGACCGAGTGCCGTTGATGAGGCGCTGATTACCCCCGAAGCCGGTGCGAGGTAGAGGGTACGAAAAGCATGTCTTGTGGTCATGAAACAGCAATCCTTTCGGCATGATTGAATCCAGAAAGCGTGATGATAGCACTGGCGATCATTCATCCCTCGTCGGCGGCGGGACCGCGATTGCTGTCGGCCGCCAAGGACGCAGCCCAGACTGGTCTTGCCGCCATGGGCAGTTGCCAGACGAGGAAAAATCAATTTTCCGATTCTTTTTCAGGGCCTGATTTCAGCACAATATCTGCGTAAGCATCAAACTCGAAAAAGCCAGGTGGTTGAGATACGTTTTTTTAGCGCCTTTGCAGAAATAATATTCCTAATTTTTGCCATTTTTGTTTGATTTGAGCCTCACATCACTGACCAGAAAATATCCGTAACTCGATTTTCGTGAATGTTTAAACGAATAACTCTACACCGTCACCAATCCGCTCGGAGTCCACTTATAATCCACCCAGGTAAACCCTCGGCTCTGCCGGGGCCGGCTCTGTTCCTTTCGATGCATTGCGAATCCTGTGCCAGAAACTTCTGGACCGTCGCTGGGCCACATTGGAGGTTTCATGAACACCTTAGTCGAGAGTCATGCAAAGACCACGATAGTGGAGTCTCCGCTATTGGCGGGGTTGATTCGCAGCGAATTGACTGAGTGGGCTCAGAAACTCAAGAAGTCGCTTGAACATATTGAACGCCTGCAAACGGAAGGTTCGATGGGTACGACGCTTAGCGCCCGATCGGCAATTTCGGAGGCCTCTCAGCAGGCCGGAACGCTGCTAAACAATATGGAAATGCTGGCCGGACTTGCCGAAACCTATGCCGGCTACAACGAGGACAATCGGGAGCGTTTTTTTCTATTTAGCCTGATCAACGGGATCATCAAATCGAAGCCGGGTGTTGCACAGCATCGCTTCGTGTTGAAAGAGCCGGATCGCGAAGTGGGTCCGGTGTATGGCAACAAGCGCTGGCTTGAACTCATGCTGTCGCATTTGCTGCAAGATCTTGATAACTCGATACATTCTATCGATCAGCGAATCGTCCTTACCTTGCGGCAACTGGGTAATCACATGATCATGCGTGCCCAGTACGAGACCGTGCCATACGTTGAGCGCAACCAGGACAGGCCTTCCGTGCAGCGGGTCGAGGGACTGACACTCGGTTTATGCAGACGGATTGCGGAATTGCATGCTGGCACCCTGCGTCTGGATTCGGAGGAAATCCACGGAGCAACCGAATTGACGGGTTTCATCCTCTCACTGCCAACCAGTTCCCCGCAGTCACAGGATTCACTTCGCTGTTCAGACTGTTCATTGATCAAGCAAATCGAAAATTACGCGGCTGACCTGGCCGAACTCATGGATCGTTGTCGAGAGTTGGAGCAAGCAAGGAGTACGAATGATGGACAAGTTGTTAATCGTTGATGATCAGTCTGATATTCGCAAGCTGCTGCGAATTACACTTGGCCGCCGCTACGCGGTGATTGAGGCGGAAGATGCCGCGTCGGCCTGGGATATCATTCGCCACGAACGACCTCGCGGTGTAATCCTTGACGTCATGATGCCGGGCGAAATGGATGGGTATCAGCTTTGTGCAAAGATCCGCGCAGACCAGACGCTCAAGTCGACCTATGTCGCACTGGTGACTGCGCGCGGACAGGACGCCGATGTTCAGCGTGGCAAGGTCGTTGGCGCCGATGACTACTTCATCAAGCCCTATAGCCCTCTCGAGCTGTTGCGTACCATTGAAAGCCGTCTTGGCTAAAAGCCCAAGGAGAACTCGCTGTGATGGAACAGAAATTGTTGATTGTTGACGACCAGAATGATTTGAGACGTATGCTGCGTATCGTTCTTGGTTATGGCAAATACATCATGTTCGAGGCCAGCACCGGACTCGAAGCACTGGCTATCGCCGAAAGAGAGCATCCTGATGTCGTTCTCCTTGACGTGATGATGCCGGGAGGCATGCATGGTTTTGAAGTGTGTTCGCGCATCAGACAGATTGACTATGCCGTGGAGAATCCTCCGTACATCGCCCTTCTTACGGCGCTGGAGCGGCCGGAAGACATTGCCAGCGGCCAGGCCGTTGGTGCCGACATCTATATTATCAAGCCTTACAGCCCGGTAAGGCTGGTTGAGATCATCGAGTCGCGACAGCGTTCTGGCAAGGCGATTCCCGTCGTGCGGCTTTGCGATTAATGATCATGGTGACTGAATAAATGTTGGAAGACTGTTTCCGCGAAGGTAGCTACCCTCTCAAACGTAGCGCCGGTGTGATCGTCGTTTCCTTCATTGTTTATCTGCTTCTGGGCGGGCTGGGGCTGAGCCTTAGCATACCGCCCGGCTATGCGAGTCCAATTTTCCCGTCTGCCGGCTTTGCCGTTGCGATCATGCTCTGGTCTGCGAATCGGGCATGGCCTGGGATCTGGCTGGGTTCGCTGGCGCTGAATCTGGGTGTTGCCTGGTCGCACGGGGATCTGACCCTGACCCATACGTTAGCGGCAGCAGGGATCGCCAGCGGCTCGACGCTACAGGCCTACGCCGCGTCGTGGCTGGTGCAACGCAGCGTAAAAGACGCCTGGTGTTTGCTCGAGCAGGAAAAAAGCATTTTTCGCAGCCTCTTCTGGTCAGGGCCTGCAGCCTGCGTAATCTCGGCAAGCATCGGAGTGACCGTACTGTATGCGGCACAGATTATTCCTGCCTCAGCGTACTTCCACTCCTGGTTGATCTGGTGGGCAGGAGACACACTGGGCGTGGTGGTGGTGATGCCGCTCAGTCTGGCCGTCTTGTACCGGCATGAATCGCTTTGGCGCAAGAGACTGATTACGGTGACACTCCCGATGCTGATTACCCTTGGCGTGGTCACTGGAGCGTACTTTGCCACGGCACAATGGGAGAAGATCAAGCAGGAAATGCGGATACAAGAATACGGCGGGAGAGTTGAGCAAGTGCTTAAGCAGCGCTTCATTGCTCATCAGGAGGCCTTGTCAGCGTTGCGACGCTTGATTGAGGTCACGCCGGATATGACGTACCATCAATTCGAATACTTCACCGCCATAACGCTCAGTGACAACCCGGATATTTTTGCCCTGAGTTTCAATCCCTATGTTCCAGCATTGCAACGGGATGCATTTGAAAAACGTATGGCGGCCCGCAGCGGTGATGCCGGATTCGAAATCAGGGAACGGGACAGTCAGCGTCAACTGGTCAGGGCCGGGAAACGATCCGACTATGTTGTTGTTGGCTATATTGCGCCGCAGCAAGCTAACCGGCCGGCGATTGGCTTCGACATCAATTCAGAGCCTGTGCGACACAACGCCATTGAGAACGCCAAGAGATCAGCTTCGCCCTCGGTTACTGCGCCGATTCAGCTCGTCCAGGAAAACCAGCAGCGCATCGGCGTTCTTGTTCTTCACCCGGCCTATCAACTGCGGCAAGCGCCTGGTGAGGTCGCTTCAGTTGTGAATCTTCTCGGCTTCGCGGTCGGCGTAATCAAGGTGGACGAAATGATTGCGATTGCCACCCGCTCCATGACAGTGGATGGTCTCGTGTTTCAGATTGACGATGTGGCCAGCAAACAGACAATCTACCGGTCTAAAGAAGCGATCATGCCGGGCGATAGCCGCTTAGTGTGGCAGCAGCAGTTGGCCATGGCAGATCGGCTCTGGGAGATGAAGGTATGGCCAACCCCCGAATATGTTGAACAGCATCGACCCTGGACAACCTGGGTCATCGGTGCGGTCGGACTGCTTTTGTCGGCATTACTGCAACTGCTGATGCTGATCGTTACCGGGCACGCCAACATCGGCGAACGCAAGATAGACGAGCAGGCGCGAGAGCTGCTGCACAAAGATGATGCTGTCCAGGAGCGCAAAGCCCAGCTCGATGCACTGTTCAGTTTGAGTCCGGATGGTTTTGTGGCTTTTACCCCTGATGGCTTTATAAAATTTGCCAATCCGGCGTTTCAGGCCATGACCGGTATTGCTGTCACGGAAATCGTGGGCCGGCAAACTGAGTCTGATCTCGAAGCCAGACTTCGACATCAGATGGAGCGTCCCGAGAATTTTTCCGGGATTGCCTCCTGCTTTGTCGCTCCGGGCGAGATGCCTGTGCCGCAAATACTGACCTTGCAGCGGCCCCGCCATGTCGTCCTGCAACTGGTCGGCATTCGCAGCGAAGAGTCCAGTGTGTCGCACATTCTGTATCTGCGTGACATTACCAGCGAGTCGGAAGTGGATCACATGAAGAGCGAGTTTCTGGCCCATGCCGCTCATGAACTACGTACGCCGATGGCCTGCATTTACGGGTTCTCGGAATTGCTGCTCGGGATGGAGTTTGATGAGGAAACGCGTCGTGATCTGCTGGAGACGATTCACCGGCAGTCGAGTTGGCTGGTCAATATCATCAACTAACTGCTCGACCTGGCGCGCATCGAGGCGCGCCAGGGGGTAGATTTCGAAATCGAAAATATTGACATCAAGACACTGGTGCGCGATACCTTGGGCGATTTGTCCTTCGATTCTGAACGCTGGCCGCTTGCGCTTGATCTGACGGAAATCATTGGACTGGTGCGAGCCGACCCCGCCAAGTTACGCCAGGCACTCATCAACGTACTCAACAATGCCCAGAAGTATTCGCCTGATGGCGGAACAATTCATGTCGCAATCGTTGCAAAACCGGGAAAATTTGGCATCGCGGTAAGCGACCAGGGCGTCGGCATGACCGGGGATCAGATCAAACGCATCGGAGAACGTTTCTGGCGCGCCGATACTTCCGGAAAAATACCGGGTACTGGCCTGGGAATGACCATTGTTAGGGAAATTCTCCAGTTCCATGGCGGCCATGTCGATGTACGTTCTCAACCTGGTGTCGGCACAACGGTCACGCTCTGGCTACCTAAGGCAGAAGACAATGAAACGCACTAATTCCAATATCCGCTTGCTATTGGCGCTGATCGTATCGTTGATCCTTCTATTTGTCTGGCTGGCGGCTTATTTTGAGTTGAATCGTAGCCACCAGAGTTATCTCAACGAAGCGGAAGTGCGGACGTCCGTTCAGGCTCAGGTCTTTGCAGAGTATTCGCGATCAACGCTCAAACGGATCAACGAGTTCATTCTCGATATTCGTACCCGTTGGACGGGGGATTGGGCATCGTTCTCGGCGCTGATCAAGCAAACACAGGAAAATATCGATGACCTGAGCTTCCAGGTCGCTATTATTGACAAAGAGGGTTTGATGGCCTTCTCGAACCTCGCCCCCGCTACCGACCGAACCGACTTAAGCCAGAGGGAGCACTTCCGGGTGCACTTGCCGTCTGGCAACCCTGACCGCCTGTTTGTCAGTAGGCCTCTGATGGGCAAAGTGTCGGGGAAATGGTCAATTCAGGTTACCCGCCCGGTTTTCAAGGACAGTCAGTTCAATGGCGTTCTCGTACTGTCCGTAAGCCCTGATCAATTCGCAAGTTTTGCCGTAAAACTTCGCCTCAGTGGCGAGAGTGTGATGACCCTGGTGCGGGATACCGGTGAAGTCATGGCGCGTTATCCCGCTATGGAATCCAGCCTCGGGAAAATAATTCCGGAGGCACCCTATCTGGTGCCCCATTCACCGGTTGCCGGCAATTTTCGTCAAATCGCTTCTGTCGATGGTAAAGAACGGATCTATGGGTACTACAAACTGCCTGAATATGGCCTGAATTTCGTGGTGGGCGAATCGGTCAGCGATATTCTTATTCCTTATTCATCACACCGCAGACTGGTTATCGGGGGCGCTCTGACGGTAAGTGTCCTGTCCTTATTGTTGTTCTTAATGCTCTTTCGTTCGCTAACCTCTCTGGAAGAGGTGCGCCAGCAATTGAAAACCATTTTTGCGCTCAGTCCAGATGGCTTTGTTTCCTTTGACCAGGCACGCCGGGTCAAGTACGTCAACCCGGCATTTCTGAGCATGACCGGATTTGACGAGAGCGCTGTAGTTGGCTTGGATGAAGCCATGTTCTCCAAGCAATTGGCCGGCCTGTGCGCAGAACAGGCGCGCTTTCCCGGGGTCGCGGCGCTCCGCTCTGTGCAGAAAGAAGGCACTGAAAGCAGCACGGGAAATCACCACATTGATGCGACGGAAAGACACCAGTTAATCGAGCTTTCCGGTACCGAACAACGCATTCTGGGGGTCCGCTTACGGGTGTCTGACGCAGAAGCCGTGTCGCAAATACTATATTTGCGCGATGTCACGCATGAAACCGAGGTGGACCGAATGAAGAGCGAGTTCCTGTCCCATGCCGCTCATGAACTACGTACCCCGATGGCCAGCATTTACGGGTTCTCGGAATTGCTGCTCGAGATGGATTTTGATGAGGCAACGCGTCGTGATCTGCTGGAGACGATTCACCGTCAGACGCAGTGGCTGGTGGATATTATTAACGAACTGCTTGACCTGGCACGCATCGAAGCGCGACAGGGGAAGGATTTCACGATTGAGGACATCGATCTCAAGGCGCTGGTGCAAAGCGCGATCGACGATCTTCCCTTGGACCGTAATCGTTGGCCTCTTGATTCAGACCTCGAGGTCGCGATTGGGCCCGTAAAAGCTGACCCCGCAAAACTCAAACAAGCACTGGTTAACGTCCTCGGCAATGCACAGAAATACTCTCCTTTGGGCGGCCGGATTCGCGTCGCAATCGTCGCCAAGCCCGGCAGCACTGGCGTTGCGATAAGCGACCAGGGTATCGGCATGACCGGGGATCAGATCAAACGCATCGGAGAACGTTTCTGGCGCGCCGATACTTCCGGAAAAATCCCGGGTACTGGCCTGGGAATGACCATTGTTAAGGAAATTCTCCAGTTCCATGGCGGCCATGTCGATGTGCGTTCTCAATTTGGTGTCGGCACAACGATCACACTCTGGTTGCCGAGCACATCCGGGTAAATAAACCACGTTCGTAGAACGTGGTTTTGTTCCGTGCACTCTGCTTGGCTGTTGTTGTTCATGAAGACACGACTGATGGCTGTCCGCGACAATTGCCGCCTGGCTGCCCTCCTGAACCCGCCAAGCAGGCGTCGGCCGATGTTGATGAGGCTGAGCTGGCACGTGCGACCTGCCTCGGGCCTGGGATTGCATCTAGATATGGTGTCGATTATAATCCCCAAATACGGGCCATCCGCATCATGCCGGTGGCAATCGCCCCACCCGCAACCCATCGTTACGAGGCCTTGTTCATGATTGATGTACCCCCGCTGATCCAACGCCAAACGTTCACCCGCCCGGCACCAGACCAGGTGCAGGCCCTGTGCAGCACACCCACCGGTTTCATTGTGGACGCCATGGGCGGCAGTGGCGCATTGGACTATCGTCTGCGACCGGCCATTGCCGAGCAATACGCGTTTTGCGGCGTAGCCTTGACGGTGGACGCCGGGCCGGGCGACAACCTGGCGCTGGTGCATGCCTTGCAGGACGTGCAGCCCGGCGATGTGCTGATGGCCAGCACCGGCGGCTTTACCGGCTGCGCCATTACCGGTGACCTGGTGCTGGGCATGGCCAAAAACGGCGGCGCCGTGGGTTTTGTGACCGACGGCTGTGTGCGCGATCTGGTGGGTCTGCGCGCCGTGGGTCTGCCGGCCTGGGCGGTGGGGGTCACGCCCAACTCGCCGCAGCGCCACCGGCCCGGCACCATCGGCTTCGCCATTGTCGTGGCTGGGCACCCGGTGGCCTCGGGCGACATTGTTGTGGCCGACCTGGACGGCGTGGTGGTGGTGCCGCAAGCGCGTATCGCCGAGGTGCTGGCGCGACTGCCGCAGATCCGGGCGGCCGAGGCCAAGGCCGATGCGGCGGTGCGCGATGGCGCCAGACTGCCCTCATTCCTTGCCGTTGACACCACACCTGCCCGTTCGCCGACGTCATGAAAGTCGCGCTGATTGGCACCGGTGCCATGGGCTGCATATTTGGCGCGGCGCTGGCGCGCGGCGGCGCCGAACTGGTGTGCCTGGACCGGAGCCCCGAGGTGGTGAGCGCGCTGCAGCAGCACGGCATCCGCGTGCGTGGCGTGCTGGGTGAGCAGACTGTGGCGGTACGTGCCACCACCGACCCGGCGCAGCTCGGTAGTGCCGACATGGCGCTGGTGCTGGTTGACGCAGCGGCCACACCGGCGGCCGCTGCGGTGGCCAAGGCCTGCCTGAAGGCCGACGGCTTTGCCCTGTCATTGCAAAACGGCATTGGCAACCTGGAGGCCCTGGTCGAGGCACTCGGCGCGCAGCGGGTGATGGCCGGCGTCACCTATAACAGCGGCACGGGCGAGGGGCCGGCACGTTCCTGGCACACCCACCTAGGGCTGACCACCATGGGCGAAGCCACGGGCACGATATCGCCCAGGCTGCAGGCCATGGCCGAACGGTTTCGCGCGCAGGGTATGGCGGTGGAACTCACGGGACAGGTGGAAGCAGCGATCTGGAGCAAGTTTGTGCACAACTGCGCCATCAACCCTATCAGCGCCCTGACCGGCCTGCGCCCGGCGCAGATCATGCAATCGCCACCGGCGCAGGCGCTGATGGAGCACGTGATCGATGAAATCCTGCAGGTGATCGATGCCCTGGGCATCGTTCTGCCCGAGCCGGACGCCCGCAGCGAGATCCTGCAGCATTGCCGGGAACGCATGAACCAGCCCTCGATGCTGCAGCACCTGCGCGCCGGCCAGCCGACCGAAATCGGCGCCCTGAACGCCGCCCTGCTGGCACGTGCCGCCGTCCTCGGGCTGGCGGTGCCCTACAATACGGCGGTGGTGCTGGCCATCCGGGCCTTGGAGGCGGCAGCGGCCTTGCCGCCAGTGTCCGATGGCCTCTGACCAAAGCTTCATTGAGCACGTGGCCGACTAGGCCGGCCCCTGTCCTGGCGCAAGATGTTTGGCAAGTACGCGCTCTGCCTGGAAGGGCGCTTGGTGGCCCTGGTCTGTGGCAACCCGCTGTTCATGAAGCCCGCCGGCGGCGTCCGCCAATTGCTGGGCCGGGTGGACGAACACCCGTCCTGCCCAGGCGGCAAACCCTGGTTTCGCATCGGCGAAGACCTGGACGGTCATCCTGGCTTACCATCAAGTCGTGGACGAGTCAGTACCGGCCAGTAGCGCAAGGCATAAAGACCAAACGCCACAGCCCAAAGCAACCCTGATAGCTCAATACTTGCCATGTAGAGTGCAGGTGAGGCGATAGCACCGAATACGCGCACAATCGCGGCAGCTTGTATCAGCATAAACATTGCTTGCTCAAAACGATCTGCCCTTAGAGGCCTCCCGGTATGGCCTCGCGCCGTCCGGGTCATCATGCCAATGGTCAATCCACCTGTTGTACCTACCGTCAACGCATGGGTGGCAAAAGAACCCATCAGGAACTCAAGTTCCGTTAGCCCTCGTAGTAGCAGGTAGGCGACAATCCATCCATAGGACGCATGAAGTATCCACACAAGAGGACTGGCCAGTGTCTTCCACGGCTTCCACAAAATCAATCGTACGCCATGAGCCAGCGCACCGATAAGGACTATTATGGCCATGATGGTTTGAGGTAATTGCAGCACATCGGCTATGAACAGCAGCACAATAGTTCCGAGTGCAAATTTCTCCACCATAGCGTGGCGCGTGGCGTTAGTCCCGGGTATGCCGTTATTGGTAAACATCGGAATGACACGTCCCCCCATGACAACCATGATGAAAAGAACAACGTCCAGTGCGAGTTGTAGTCCGAGACGTGGGGGCAGTTCAATGTGTCCCTGCAATGTCATGTGTACCGTAAAGATCAATACACCCATCAGGATGAGCAAGCCCACAAAGAAGTAGTTGCGCGTATTACGCGACTTCAGTAGCGGAATGCTGATTGCCAAGGCAATAGCGACAGGGAATGCCGCGTTGACGATGGCAGCAGTCATGGCCAGTGGGGTCAGCACTAAAACTCTGCCGCAGACCCAAAGTGCCGCCAGAGCCATCAGCGGGATACCGCTTGGTGAGAGTTCATTCGTCCAGGCGCGTACGGCCGTGAGCAGAAACCCCGCGATAACCGCCATGGTAAAGCCGAACAACATTTCGTGGCCGTGCCATAGGGGACCTGAGAGGTAGGCGTAGGGAAGGTAAGCTGTATATTGTGCCGCCCACAGCAATACACTGAAGGCGCTGAACAGACTTGCCAAGAGGTAGAACGGGCGGAAGCCAAGATTCCAAAGCGAGAATCGGGCATTCGTTGTAGGAATTTCTGGAGGTTCAGGCCGATCTGACTTAAGTTCGATCATAAGATTTCTGTCGAGTTATTCTGCGCTTGACTGCGGTTTTTCCGGCGATTCAAGGGTTCAACATTCGTGGCCGACTTGGAGACATTAGGGGCTTGAGTGAAATCGTCTGTCGGTTCTTGAATAAAAGGATACAAAAATCCGGTGGTTCAAAAAACTCAGGGGAGCACGCAGCTCCCCTGAGTTTTTGTAACTTTATTAATTTCGTCGTGAGTGTGTTTTCACGACGAAATTAATTTTTTGACGACTTTATTTCTATTGCACAACAACTTTTGTTTCAGCCGGCGAAGTTTTTCTCGGCAAAGGACCAGTTGGCCAGACTGTTGAGGAAGGTTTCCACGAACTTCGGACGCAGGTTGCGGTAATCGATGTAGTAGGCATGTTCCCAGACGTCGATACAGAGCAGCGCCTTGTCGCCGGTAGTCAGCGGGGATCCGGCGGCACCCATGTTGACGATGTCTACCGAGCCATCGGCTTTCTTGACCAGCCAGGTCCAGGCGGAACCGAAGTTGCCGACGGCGGAGGTCTGGAAGGCTTTCTTGAACTCGTCGAAGGAACCCCACTTCGTGTTGATGGCGTTCGCCAGTGCGCCGCTCGGAGCACCACCCCCATTGGGTTTCAGGCAGTTCCAGAAAATGCTGTGGTTCCATACTTGCGCGGAGTTGTTGTAGATGCCGCCGGCCGGTGCCTTCTTGACGATGGCTTCCAGGTCGAGGCTTTCGTATTCGCTGCCCTTGATCAGGTTGTTCAGGTTGGTGACGTAGGCCTGATGGTGCTTGGCATAGTGGTATTCGAAGGTTTCCTTCGACATGTGCGGCACCAGTGCGTCCATGGCGAATGGCAGTTGTGGCAGTTGATGTTCCATGATTTCTCCTTGAGTTTCTATGAGCGGGTTGTTGTTTTCAGCGAGTCGAAGCTTTATGCGCCTTCGGCATGGCTGCTTCATGATTCACCGAAGTAATTGTCGCATCCGCCCGACCACTGTGGAAGGAGACAGTAATCATGTCATTTGGTTCCATTGACCGGCTATCGCGCAGGATCTTGCCCGCTGTGTCGGTGACGATGCTGTAACCTCGGGCGAGTACGGCGTCCGGGTTGAGGTGGGTGAGGCTGGCGGCGAGGCGGGCAAGATCGCCCGCCCTGTCCTTAAGGGTTGTTTGCCATTCGCTGTGCAGCGTTGCTGCGAGTACTTCAAGCCGCCGGGCGAACTGGCTGGTGCCCGGACGTGCCAGCAGCAAGCGCCGGGTCAGGCTGGAAAGCGCATTGCGCCCGCGCGTGCCGGTTTGTCTCAGGCCGCTGTCCAGGCGTCGCTGCAGGTTGAGCAGATGTTCGCGCTGCTGCATGAGACCTTGCGCCGGATGCTGCAGGCGATGCGCCAGCCCGTCGAGACGCTGATTGCGCTGGTCAAGGTCTTGCAATATCTGTCGGCGCAGACCGCGCCGACAGGCGACAAGGCCTGCCATCAGCGCCGAGCGTTCCGGTGCGGCAAGCTCAGCGGCCGCGGTGGGGGTGGGTGCGCGCTGGTCGGCGGCGAAATCGGCAAGGCAAAAATCGGTTTCGTGTCCAACGCCGGTAATGAGCGGAATGGCGCTGGCGCGGATTGTCCGGGCCAGCGCCTCGTCATTGAATGCCCACAGGTCTTCAAGGCTGCCACCGCCGCGGCAGACGATGAGAACATCGCATTCACGGCGTTCGTTTGCGCTGCGGATGGCGGCGGCAATCTGTGCGGCGGCACCTTCACCCTGTACCGGCGTCGGGTAGAGCACAATGCCGATATGCGGAGCGCGGCGCGTGAGCGTGATCAGCACGTCTCTCAGCGCGGCCGCCTGCCGTGAGGTGACGATGCCGATGCGCTGCGGGAAGGCGGGTAGTGGGCGCTTGCATTCACTGGCAAAAAGCCCTTCGCGCTCGAGCTTTTCCTTGAGCCGGAGAAATTGTTCATAGAGATTGCCGAACCCGGCCTGGCGCGCCGCTTCGACATTGAGCTGGAAGTCGCCGCGAGCCTCGTAGAGCGTCACCAGGACGCGGGCTTCGATGTGCTGACCGTTCTCGAGTCGCCAGCCCAGTAGCTGGGCGCGGTTGCGGAACATCACGCAACGCACCTGGGCGGCGGCGTCTTTGAGCGAGAAATAGACGTGTCCGGACGTGGCATGGGTCAGATTGGAGACTTCGCCGGAGACCCAGCAGAGGGGGAAGGAGGACTCGAGGCGTTCGCGCGCAAGCCGGTTGAGCATTGAGACCGGAATGACGGGTGCTGATGGGGCAAGGCTTGCGCCTGAGAAGGTGCTTTCTGACATGCGCCAATTCTACATCCAAGTCAATTCATGCACACCCGGCAAGTGTTTCGGGCCAGGCCTGGGCTGAAAGCCTTGCAGCAGCAGGGATTTAATATAACACATTGATTATTTGTAACTATTTAAACTGCCTGTTTTTTCTGCAAAGCAAGAAAAAGTCTTTTGTCAACTGTAGTTAGGTCACTGATTTGCCTTTAATCCACAAACTTATCCACAGATTTTGTGGATAATATTTTTGCTATTACTTTTGTATGGGGCTTGCCGCTGGCGCCGGCTCAGGCTAAAGTCTGCGGCTGTAGAAATCTATTAGGGGTAAGGCGTGTTCTCAATCATTCTGGCTGCCGGTTGGCCCATCTGGCCTTTGTTGTTTGCGTCGATCATTGCCGTTGCCTTGATCATCGAACGCCTGGTGGCCTTGCGCCGTTCCAAGGTGCTTCCGGGCGGTTTGTTGCAACGTGTGCTGGCCGAGTACCGGCAGAACGGCGTGAGCGATGCAATGCTCGCCAATCTTGAGGCGCAGTCGCCGCTCGGTCGCGTGCTGGCGGCCGGCATGCGCAATGTCGGCAGTTCGCGCGAGATCATGAGAGAGTCGATCGAGGAAGCCGGCAGTCTGGTGGCGCATGAACTGGAACGCTATCTGACAACGCTCGGGACCATCGCTTCAATCAGCCCGCTGATGGGCTTGTTTGGCACCGTGGTCGGCATGATCGAGATTTTCGGTTCGCAGTCGCCGACGGGAACCAATCCCATGCAACTGGCGCACGGCATCTCGGTAGCGCTCTATAACACGGGCTTTGGCCTGATCATCGCCATTCCGGGAATGATTTTCTGGCGCCATTTCCGTGCGCTGGTCAATGGCTTCGTGCTCGAGATGCAGCAGCAGGCCGTGCGCCTGGTCGAGGTATTGCACGGCGAGCGCAAGGTTTGAGGAGCGGGCGATGAATTTTCAACGCGGTCGCGGCCATGATGAGCCCGAGATCAACCTGATTCCGCTCATCGATGTGCTGCTGGTGATCATCATCTTTCTGATGCTGACCACCACCTACGCCAAGTTCTCCGGGCTGGAAATCAACCTGCCGACGGCCGACGCCAGCAAGCAGGCCGAACAGCCGAATGAAGTCAATGTGGCCGTTACGCAGAGCGGGCAGGTTCTGGTCAACAAGGCGCCGTTGACGGCGACCGATGTCCGGTCGATCAGCGAGGCCTTGCGTCGGGCGGCAGGCGAGGCCAAGGATCCGGTCATCGTCATCAATGCCGACGCCAAGGCCACACATCAGAGCGTGGTCGACATCATGCAGGCGGCCCAGACGGCGGGTTATCCGCATATTTCCTTCGCCACGCAATCGCCCCGCTGAGGGGTCGGATGTGAGTCTTTGCGGCATCGCACAGCGCCTGCCCGGCTGGTGGTACCGGCGACGCTTTTCTCTTGTGCTGCTGCCACTGCTGCCATTCTCCTGGCTGTTTCGGCTGCTCGTCGCTTTTCGGTGCAGCTTGTATCGCTACGGGGTGTTGCGTTCATACGCTCTGCCGGTTCCGGTCATCGTGATCGGCAATCTGACCGTCGGCGGCAGCGGCAAGACGCCGCTGGTGCTCTGGCTGGCCGAACGTTTAGGCGAAAAAGGCTGGCGTCCGGGAATCATCAGCCGCGGCTATGCCGGAACGGCGGAGGACGTGCAGTCGGTGTCGGCGGATTCGGCATGCGCCGTGGTCGGCGATGAACCGCTGTTGCTGGCCCGGCGCAGTGCGCTGCCGGTATTCATCGGTCGCGATCGTGTGGCAGCCGGACGTGCCTTGCTGGACAGGCATCCCGAATGCAATGTCGTCATTTCGGATGACGGACTGCAGCACTATCGCCTGCAACGCGCAGTCGAGATTGCCGTGTTTGACGCGCGTGGCGCAGGAAATGGCCGGCTGTTGCCCGCCGGCCCTCTGCGTGAGCCGTTGCAACGCCTGTCGGCGGTAACGGCGGTGGTGTGGAATGCCGCGCCTGAAGCGCAGGCACGATGTGCCCCGGTCAGCTTGCCGGAGTTTACGATGCGTCTTGCCGGACAGCGTTTCATTGCGCTGTCCGATGCGCAGCGCTGCTGTACGGCTGACGATCTGCGCGGCAAAACTTTGCATGCTCTGGCCGGCATAGGTGATCCTGCGCGCTTCTTCATGCAGCTTGAGTCCATGGGGCTCGATTTCGAGGCGCATCCTTTCCCGGATCATCACATTTACAGTGCGGCAGATCTTGCCTTCGCCCATGATGGAGTGCTGCTGATGACCGAGAAGGATGCGGTAAAATGTGCCACACTGACTTTGAGCGAAGCATGGGTGTTACCGGTCGACGCGCACATTGACATTCCTGCCGACGGTCATTCATTGCTCGACACCATTCTGGAGAAACTCGATGGACGCACGCTTGCTTGATATCCTTGTCTGCCCGATCTGCAAAGCCAGTCTCGAATACCGCAAGGCCGCTGCGGAACTGGTCTGCAAACCCTGCAAACTGGCTTTTCCGGTGCGTGACGACATTCCCGTCATGCTTGAGGACGAGGCACGCCAACTTTCTGCAGACGAGTCCTGATGCGTTCGATGGATAAGAAATTATCGAAAGGCCGATGATGAAATTCAAAGTCGTTGTTCCTGCCCGCTACGCCTCTACGCGCCTGCCGGCCAAGCCTCTTCTCGATCTTGGCGGAAAGCCGATGGTCGCCCGGGTGGCCGAACGCGCCATGCTTTCCGGGGCCGAGGAAATCTGGGTGGCAACCGATCACGCCGATGTGGTGGCCGCAGCAGAACATCACGGGCTTTCGGTTTTGCTCACGCGAAGCGATCATCCGAGCGGAACGGATCGTCTGGCGGAAGTCGTTGAAAAACGCGGCTGGGATGATGACACGATCGTCGTTAACGTACAGGGCGATGAGCCGCTGATCGATCCGGCACTGATCGCACAGACGGCCCGGCAGCTTGCACAAAGCGGTGCGGATATTGCCACGGTTGCGCATCCGATTGCGGATGCTGCCGATTTCTTCAATCCGAATATCGTCAAGGTAGTGTGCAAGGCCGATGGCGACGCCATGTATTTTTCACGCGCGACGATTCCCTTTGCGCGCGACCACTTTGCCCGTGCGGGGGGCAAGGAAAGTTTGCCGTCCGGAATGCCGGCCTACTGGCATATCGGGCTTTATGCCTATCGCGCCCGTTTCTTGCGCGCCTATGCCCGATTGACGCCGTCACCGCTGGAGAAATTTGAGGCCCTGGAGCAGTTGCGGGCCCTGTGGCACGGATATCGCATCAGCGTCGTGATTTCCGATTTGCCGCCAATGGTCGGCGTGGATACACCGGAAGATGCGGCACGCATGCAGGAATGGTTCCGCAGCAAGGTCTGAAAACGTTTGACCGTTTGAGCAATTGAAGGTAATTTCAATGCCTTGAGCGTGGCTTTATTCGATCATTTCCGGGGGCAAGAAGATGAGACTTATTTTGTTGGGCGCACCAGGCGCCGGTAAGGGTACGCAAGCACAATTCATCTGTGAAAAGTATGGCATTCCACAGATTTCCACGGGCGATATGCTGCGGACAGCAATCAAGCAAGGCACTCCTCTTGGCGTCGAAGCGCAAAAGGTGATGGGTACCGGAGGCTTGGTCTCCGACGACATCATCATCGGTCTGGTCAAGGACAGGTTGCATCTGGATGACTGCAAGGAAGGTTATCTGTTTGACGGCTTCCCGCGCACGCTTCCCCAGGCCGAGGCGATGAAGTCAGCCGGTGCCGCGATGGATTTCGTCCTGGAAATCGACGTGGACGACTCGGTGATCCTCGAACGCATGAGCGGCCGGCGCGTGCATCTGGCCTCCGGACGCACCTATCACGTCAAATTCAATCCGCCGAAAGTCGAAGGCAAGGACGATGTCACCGGTGAAGACCTGATCCAGCGTGAGGATGACAAGGAAGCCACCGTAAAAAATCGTCTCGAAATTTATCATGCGCAGACCAAGCCACTGATCGAGTACTACAGCACGTGGTTCGCCACGGGCGATCCCATGGCGCCCAAGTGCTGCAAGATTGCCGGCGTGGGACCTGTCGATCAGATCAGACAGGCTGTATTCGAAACCTTGAACCAATTTCAGCGCCGGCGATCTACTGTATCGACTTTCAGCCTGCAATAGCTTGCGGCTGAGATGACGGTTTAAACGTTGCCTCCCGCAAGAGGAGGAGCGCCATTCAAGTGCAGAGTTGAGTACTCCGGCCCCCGAGGAGGCTTGCACAGGCTCCGGGCTATCGTGATAGGGGATGTTCATGTCTGCAGGTCTCGTATTTGCGCTGGTGTGTGCGCTGGTCGCCGTGCTTTATGGCGCGGCAATGACCCGATGGATTCTCTCGTTGTCAGCCGGCAACGAGCGTATGCAGGATATCGCCAGGGCGATTCAGGTGGGTGCATCGGCCTATCTGAACAGGCAATACACGACGATTGCCGTCGTCGGTGTGGTGCTAGCGGTCCTTATCGGCATCTTTCTCGGCAAGTTGATGGCTGCCGGTTTTGTCATTGGCGCGGTACTTTCCGGGGCGACCGGTTTTATCGGCATGAACGTTTCAGTGCGCGCCAACGTGCGCACCGCCGAGGCCGCGCGTAGCGGCATCGGCGCAGCACTGGATGTAGCCTTCAAGGGTGGTGCCATCACCGGCATGCTGGTCGTCGGTCTCGGCTTGCTCGGCGTGGCCGGCTACTACAGTTTTTTACGCAGCGGCAATGGCGATTTCCAGCAGGCGGTCGAGCCGCTGGTCGGGCTGGCATTCGGCGGGTCGCTGATTTCAATTTTTGCGCGACTGGGCGGCGGAATTTTCACCAAGGGTGCCGACGTCGGGGCTGACCTCGTAGGCAAGGTCGAAGCCGGCATTCCCGAGGATGATCCGCGCAACCCGGCGGTGATCGCCGACAACGTCGGGGACAACGTCGGCGACTGCGCCGGGATGGCTGCCGACCTCTTTGAAACCTACGCCGTGACGGTGGTGGCGACGATGGTGCTCGGGGCGATGATGCTCAAGGGCGTGGCCAATGCCAGCGATAACCTGATCATCTACCCCCTGGTTCTGGGCGGCGTAGCTATCATCGCTTCGATCATCGGCTGTTTCTTCGTCAAGGCCAGCGAGGGCGGCAAGATCATGAACGCCCTCTATCGCGGGCTGGCCGTGGCCGGTGTTCTGGCGCTGGCGGCCTTCTATCCGGTCACGACCTGGATGCTGGGTAAGGGCATTACGCTGGCCGACGGCAAACTGATCAGCTCGCTGAACATTTTTGGCGCGGCGTCAGTCGGTCTGGTGCTGACCGGTTTGCTGGTGTGGATTACCGAGTACTACACCGGAACCGATTTTGCTCCGGTAAAGTATGTGGCAGCCGCCTCGACTACCGGACACGGAACCAACATCATCGCCGGTCTGGGCATTTCGATGAAGGCGACCGCACTGCCGGTGCTCTCGGTGTGCCTGGCGATTTACCTTACCCACGCCCTGGCTGGCCTGTACGGCATCGCCATTGCCGCCACCTCGATGCTGTCGATGACCGGCATCATCGTCGCCCTGGACGCCTACGGTCCGATCACCGACAACGCCGGCGGGATCGCCGAAATGGCCGGTCTGCCGCAGGACGTGCGCGACGTGACCGATCCGCTCGATGCCGTGGGCAATACCACCAAGGCAGTGACCAAGGGCTACGCCATTGGATCGGCAGGCCTCGCGGCGCTGGTTCTATTTGCCGACTACACGCATGCGCTGGAAGCCCGGCTGGGTCACGTCACGACCTTTGACCTGTCTGATCACATGGTCATCATCGGTCTCTTCATCGGTGGTCTGATCCCCTACCTGTTCAGCGCCATGGCCATGGAAGCGGTGGGGCGTGCTGCGGGTGCAGTGGTCGTTGAGGTGCGCCGTCAATTCAGGGAAATTCCGGGCATCATGGATGGCGAGGCCTTGCCTGATTACTCGCGTGCGGTGGATATGCTGACTACGGCGGCGATCAAGGAAATGATCGTTCCGTCGCTGCTGCCGGTACTGGTGCCGGTCGTCGTCGGTCTGCTGCTCGGACCGAAGGCACTGGGCGGGCTGTTGATGGGCACCATCATCACCGGCCTGTTTGTGGCCATTTCGATGACCACCGGCGGCGGTGCCTGGGACAACGCCAAGAAGTACATTGAAGACGGCCATTTCGGCGGCAAAGGGTCCGACGCCCACCATGCTTCGGTGACCGGCGATACCGTCGGCGACCCGTACAAGGATACGGCGGGCCCGGCAGTCAATCCCCTGATCAAGATCATCAACATTGTGGCGCTGATGATTGTGCCGATTCTTCCTCTGGTTTCCTGATCAACGGGCAGCCAGGGCTGCCGGCATTGGGATTATTCAGCCGCGCGACGTTTGAAATCGCGCAAACGGAAACCGGTCAGCCATAGTGTAGTGAAATAAATGGCAGCACCCAGGGTGACGATGAGCGCAAGCCGCAGCAGACGTTCGCTCAGGCTCCAGCGTATCCAGTCAGCCGCTTCGCCGCCGGCAAACCACAGGGCGCTGCCCATGACCAGCATGGCCACAGCGAGTTTGGCGTAGAACACCGGCCAGCCGGGTTGTGGCGTGTAAATCCCGTGCCGGCGCAGACCGCGATACAGCAGCAAGGCGTTCAGGCAGGCGGCCAGCCCGATCGAGAGTGCCAGTCCCGCGTGCTTGAGCCAGCCGATCAGCGCCAAATTGAGCATTTGCGTGACGAAAAGCGTGAGCAGCGCAATCTTGACCGGCGTACGCACGTTTTGCCGGGCATAAAAGCCGGGGGCCAGCACCTTCACCAGGATCAGGCCGAGCAGGCCGATACTGTAGGCGACCAGGGCGTCGCGGGTCTTGAATACGTCAACGGCAGTGAACGCGCCATGGTGGAAGAGTGTGGTGATCAGTGGTACGGCGATGATGGCCAGAGCCAGCGCCGCCGGTGCGGCCAGCAGCAGGGTCAGGCGCAGTCCCCAGTCGAGCAGCCTCGAGTAGTCGTCGAACTTTTCTCCGGCGTGGTATCTGGCCAGCGAGGGCAGGAGGATGGTGCCGAGCGCCGCACCCAGCATGCCGGCCGGGAATTCCATCAGGCGGTCGGCGTAATAGAGCCACGAAACACTGCCCGTGCCGAGGAAGGAGGCAAAGATGGTGTTGATCAACAGGCTGACCTGGGCGACCGAGACACCCAGTACGGCAGGGGCCATCAATCTGAGGATGCGGCGTACCCCGGCGTCCTTCCAGTCAAACGAGAAGCGCGGCAGCATGCCGATGCGTTTCAGGCTGGGCAACTGAAATGCCAGTTGCAGGAGGCCTCCGAGAAATACCGCCCAGCCGAGTACCATGACCGGTCGGTCAAAGTAAGGCGTAGCGAACAGTGCCATGCCGATAAAGGAGAGATTGAGCAGTACCGGGGTAAAGGCGGGTACGGCAAAGCGGCTCCAGGTGTTGAGTACGCCCCCCGAAAGGGCCACCAGCGACATGAACAGGATGTAGGGGAAAGTGATGCGTGTCAGTTCGACGGTCAGTGCGAACTTGCCGGGGTCGGCGGCAAATCCCGGCGCGGAGATGTAGACCAGCACGGGGGCGGCGGCCATGCCAAGCAGGGTGACCACCAGCAGAATGAGGAAGAGCAGGGTGGCGACACGGTCAACAAGTTGTCTGGCTTGCGGTTCACCGCCTTTGTTCTTGTATTCGCCGAGAATGGGAACAAAGGCTTGCGCGAATGCGCCTTCCGCAAACAGGCGACGCAACAGGTTCGGCAGCTTGAAGGCGACAAAGAAGGCGTCGGTCAGCATCCCGGCGCCGAAAATCCGGGCGATCACGAAATCGCGCACGAAACCGAGGATGCGCGAGAGCAGGGTCATGCTGCTGACGGTAGCGAGGGCTTTAAGCAGATTCATCTTGAATGTCGAGCCGCGCGCCGGGCGCGATAGCCGTCATCTTAGCCGTTAAGTGGCAAAACCGCAGCTTGATACATTAAAATACGCCTTGCATCTCAGGGTTTAAATCTGTAAAATTGCGCGTTTTCGATTAACGCATTAGCTTTTTTAGGGACAGAAACCCATGGCCAACAGCGCACAAGCCCGCAAGCGTGCCCGCCAATCCGTTAAACAACGCGCCCACAACGTCAGTCTGCGCTCCTCTTTGCGCACGGCTGTGAAGCGTGTGCAAAAGGCGATTGTCGCTGGCGACAAGGCCGCTGCTCAAAGTATTTATCAGGAATCCGTGTCGGTGATCGATCGTATCTCCGACAAGAAGATCATTCACAAGAACAAGGCATCGCGCCACAAGAGCCGCCTCTCGTCACAGATCAAGGCGCTGGCTGCCTGAATCGCGTAGCCGGGTTCAAGAAACTGGAAACGGTGTCTTCGGATGCCGTTTTTCATTCTGGGCGCTGAATAAAGGTAGTGCAGGTTTCGTGTTTTTCAAGAGCGGCGCCGATTGCTGGTTGCGGAATGTGTGGAAATCAGCTGCGGGATAAGAGTAGCTATTCGAAAAAATAGATACTTGGCTTGCTTTTCGATAATTTACTGCATATAGTCGGTACATCTATCTGATATTGAGTTGATTTATGCAGCCATCGCCTACAGAAAAATACGGTTTCCGTATCCGCACACGGAGTGGGGCGGTTGTAAGCAACCTGTTGATATTTGGCAAAGACGAACCCGATGCCGAGCGCAAACTGCGCCAGATCTATCTCGGTTGCGTGATCCTTGAAGCAAAACGTCTGGTGATCCAGGCGCAGCGTAATGGCCCGGTGACCTATGAGGACGTCGTTGATCTTATCTCGGGGGTTGATTCGGTTGAGCCTGCCCAATAGCGGTGGCTGAGGGCCAGGTCTCCGCAGTCAAAACAATCCCTGTTGCCGCAGTTCCTCGTAGAGAGCGGCATAGTCCGCCGCACCGGTGCTCGAAGCACTATGGCTGAAGACATCCCTGTTCTTTGACGGGCTTTCCGCGATGGCCACATTCTCCGCAATAACAGTCTGGCACACTTCCGAGTCATAGCGTTCGCGCAGACGGTTCTGTATATCCTCACTCATCTTGCGGCGGCGATCATAGCGCGTCAGCAAATAGCGACGTTCAACCCGTCGTTTGATCACCGGTTCGAGAATGCCCAGCGTTCTGGTCATTTGCTCTGCGGCCTGTAATGAGAGGTAATCGGTCGAGATCGGGATGAGCAGCAGATCGCAAGCAAAAATAGCATTGAGCGCCAGAACGCCAACATAGGGGCAACAGTCGATAATGGCGTTTTGCACCGCATTGCCGGGTACGGATTGGTCAATGCCATCAAGGCCCTGACGCAGTTTGTTCAGAATCGCCGGACCCTTGCCGAAGATGGCGTCGACCTTGATCAATTGCTGGTGCGAGGGAATCAGTCGGCCAATACCGTCCCAGGGGATTGTCAGTTCATCAAGGCCACGGATTCCCTGATAGAAACCGAAAAGACTACGCCCCGAATCCTGCGGGGTTGATCCATGGATGCTGGAAAGATGACACTGCGGATCAAGATCGAGCAATAAGGGCTGCTTGCCGTCACGAACACTGGCGGCAGCGAGGTTGAGCGTCGTCGTGGTTTTGCCGACGCCACCCTTTTGGTTGAAAACAGCAATGCGCATGACGCATTGTAACGTGTTGGGCCTATCTCGCGCGGAACTCCTCTCATATATACAAGTCGGCGGTTTTCCCTTAAAATTCTCTCCCTTGCCTGATCGGTGCTTAAGACTTTCAGGCAAGTGTTTGCAGGTGCCGATCGGGTACCCGTGCGTGATTATTCCGGCGGCGCAAGCCGCCGTTTCAGTTTCAGGGCCGCCTCAAGGGGTTGACTATGTCCCACTTAATGAACACCTATGCCCGCTTGCCGGTTGCCTTCAGTCATGGAGACGGAAGCTGGGTCACCGATACCGAGGGCAAGATATATCTCGATGCCTTGTCGGGGATTGCCGTTTCAACGCTCGGACACAACCACCCCGATCTGGTGGCGGCTCTTGCTGCACAGGCCGGGCGTCTGCTGCACACGTCCAATCTTTACCGCATGCCGCAACAGGAGCAACTGGCCGACAAACTGGCCGCGCTGGCCGGCATGGAGGAGGTTTTTTTCTGCAACTCGGGATGTGAAGCCAACGAAGCCGCGATCAAGCTGGCGCGGTTCTCTGGTCACCAGCAGGGGATCGACAGCCCGGCCATCATCGTCATGGAAAATGCGTTCCACGGGCGTACCATGGCCACCCTTTCAGCCACCGGCAATCGCAAGACGCAAGCGGGTTTTGAACCGCTCGTCTCCGGCTTTGTGCGGGTGCCGTACAACGACCTGCAAGCCATCCGCGGGATTGCCGAGCATAACAAGAATGTCGTCGCGGTCATGCTCGAAATCGTGCAGGGTGAGGGCGGTATCCACATCGCTGATGTCGATTATCAGCGCGGGTTGCGCCAGCTTTGTGACGAACAGGGCTGGTTGCTGATTTGCGACGAAGTGCAGTGCGGCATGGGTCGTACCGGCACCTGGTTCGGTTTCCAGCATGCCGGCATTCGCCCGGACGTGGTGACTCTGGCCAAGGGCCTGGGCGGCGGCGTGCCGATTGGCGCCTGCATAACCGCCGGCAAGGCGGCTGGCCTGTTCAAGCCGGGCAATCACGGTTCGACTTTTGGCGGCAACCAACTGGCCACAACGGCCGCGCTGACGACCATCGAAGTGGTTGAAAGAGATCATTTGATCGCCAACGCCGAGGCGGTCGGACGCCTGATTCGTGATGGTCTGGCACAGGCTTTTTCAGGTACCAGGGGTATTGTTGACATACGCGGCCAGGGCCTGATGATCGGCATAGAACTGGACCGTCCATGCGGCGAGCTGGTGGCACGCGCACTGGACGCCGGCTTGCTGATCAACGTGACTGCCGACAAGGTGGTGCGCCTTTTGCCATCGCTGAACTTCAGTGCGGAAGAAGGACATGAGCTTGTCACGCGGCTTTCCGTACTGATCCGTGATTTTCTCTCTACCTGATCGAGGGCTGCCATGACCATTGCCAAGTCAGACGTCAAGCATTTTCTGCAGTTCAAGGATTTATCGCGCGAAGAATTCGATTACCTGTTCGAGCGCACGCGCTGGATCAAGGCGCAGTTCAAGTCCTACAAGCAGTACTGGCCGCTGACTGATCGTACCCTGGTGATGATTTTCGAGAAGGCCAGCACCCGCACCCGACTTTCTTTCGAGGCCGGCATTCAGCAGCTTGGCGGCGCGGCGATCTATCTCAATACCCGCGATTCGCAACTCGGTCGTGGCGAGCCGGTCGAAGATGCGGCGCAGGTGATATCGCGCATGAGCGACGTGATCATGATTCGCACCTTCGAGCAGAGCATTATCGAACGCTTGGCGGCGTACTCGCGCGTGCCGGTGATCAACGGTCTGACCAATGAGTATCACCCGTGCCAGATCATGGCGGATATCTACACCTATATCGAGCAGCGCGGCCCGATTCAGGGCAAGACGATCGCCTGGATTGGTGATTCGAACAATGTTTGCAATACCTGGCTGCAGGCCGCTGAAGTGCTGGATTTTACTGTTCATGTGTCGACGCCTCCGGGTTATGAGGTGGAAGCTGAACGCGCAGGGCTTTACGGTGTCGGACACTTTGAGCAGTTTGCCGATCCAATGGCGGCGGCGAAGAATGCCGATATCGTGACCACCGATGTGTGGACGTCGATGGGTTTTGAAGCCGAAAACGAAGAGCGCATGCGGGATTTCGCCGATTGGCAGGTGGACGCCGAGATGATGCGTGCGGCTCGTCCCGACGCGTTATTCCTGCATTGCCTGCCGGCGCATCGCGGCGAAGAAGTTTCAGCCGAGGTTATCGACGGGCCGCAAAGTGCGGTCTGGGAGGAGGCGGAGAACCGTCTGCACGTGCAGAAAGCACTGATGGAATATCTGGTTCTGGGACGTATAAATTCGTAAGAGTGGAGTTTGAAATGAGTGATATCAAGAAGGCAGTTCTGGCGTATTCGGGTGGCCTGGATACTTCGGTAATTCTCAAATGGTTGCAGGATACCTATCAATGCGAAGTCGTGACCTTCACGGCGGATCTGGGGCAGGGTGACGAACTCGAAGCGGCGCGCCCGAAGGCGATCAAGTTCGGCATCAAGCCCGAGAACATCCATATCGACGATCTGCGTGAAGAATTCGTGCGCGACTTCGTCTTCCCGATGTTCCGTGCGAATACCGTTTATGAAGGCGAGTATCTTCTCGGCACTTCGATTGCACGTCCGCTGATCGCCAAGCGCATGATCGACATCGTCAATCTGACCGGGGCTGAGGCGATCGTGCACGGCGCGACGGGTAAAGGCAACGATCAGGTGCGCTTCGAACTCGGCGCCTATGCGCTCAAACCGAACATCAAGGTCATCGCCCCGTGGCGTGAATGGGATCTGCTTTCGCGCGAGAAGTTGCTGGCCTATGCCGAAAAGCATGGCATTCCGGTCGAGATGAAGCACAAGCAGGGCGGTTCTCCGTATTCGATGGATGCCAACCTGCTGCATATCAGCTACGAGGGTCGTCATCTGGAAGATCCGGCAGCCGAGGCCGAAGAGTCGATGTGGCGCTGGACGGTGTCGCCGGAAGCGGCGCCCGATGCGGCGGAATATATCGACCTTGAATTCGAGAAGGGTGATCTGGTTTCGATCAACGGCAAGCGCCTGTCGGCCGATCAGTTGCTGGCCACGCTCAATCAACTGGGCGGCAAGCATGGCGTCGGACGCATCGACCTGGTCGAAAACCGCTACGTGGGCATGAAGTCCCGCGGTTGCTATGAAACACCGGGCGGAACGATTCTCCTGCGTGCGCACCGGGCTATCGAATCGATTACGCTCGATCGCGAGGTTGCCCATCTCAAGGACGATCTGATGCCGCGTTACGCCAGCATGATCTACAACGGCTACTGGTGGAGTCCGGAACGCCGTGCCCTGCAGACGCTGATCGATCACACGCAGCAAACGGTCAACGGCTGGGTCCGGATCAAGCTCTACAAGGGTAACGTCATTGTCACCGGGCGCGATTCGAAAACCGATTCGCTGTTCGATTCAACCATCGCGACGTTTGAGGACGATGCCGGTGCCTACGATCAGAAAGATGCCGGCGGCTTCATCAAGCTCAATGCCTTGCGTATGCGCATTGCGGCCAATCTTGCCAGCCGCAAGAACTGACGCTCGTTGATTTTCGGGCTGACTGAAGAGCAGGTTTCCGCGTTTGGCATGAGCTTCGGGCTTGGTGCCTTCATGCTTTACATGCTTTTCATCATCGGCGAACTGGCGTGGAAGGCGAAGGCCGGCAGGACCGGTACCTTCGTCCTGTTCTTCGTGCTCTCTTTCGGCATGCTTGGCTTTGTTGCCAAGGCTGTCTTCCAAAAATTGTGGGGAATGTGAATATGTCGCAGTTTGATAACGTGAGTGTCGTCAAGCAGGCCAACATCTACTTTGACGGCAAGTGTGTCAGCCATACGGTCCAGTTTGCCGACGGATCGAGGAAGACGGTTGGCGTTATTTTGCCTGCAACGTTGATCTTCAATACCGGCGCGCCGGAAATCATGGAGGGCGTCGGTGGCTCCTGCCGGGTGCGCTTGAAGGGCGAGAGCGAGTGGGTGATTTACGCGGCGGGCCAGTCTTTCACCGTTCCCGGCAACTCGTCATTCGAGATCGCCTGCGACGAGCCCTACCATTACGTTTGTCATTTCGGTTAACAGGAGGCTCTGATGCCATCTTTCGATTTTTCATCAGAAGTGGATATGGTGGCGCTGAAGAATGCCATCGATACGGCCGGGAAAAAGATTATCGGTCGTCACGACTTCAAGGGCACGAGTGCCAAGGTCGAATTGAACGAGAAGGACAAGTTCATCATGCTGTACGCGGATTCCGACTTTCAGCTTAACCAGATCAAGGACATCCTTTTTCCCGAGATGGAGAAGAAAGAGCCGGATTGCACAAAACGCCTTGACGCCCAGAGCGTACAAAAAGTGTCGGGTGACAAGGTCAAGCAGGAGCTGAAAATCAAGATCGGTATCGAGAGCGAACTGGCCAAGAAAATCGTCAAGTTGCTCAAGGACTCGAAGCTCAAAGTGCAGGTAGCCATTCAGGGCGACGCCGTAAGGGTGAACGGAGCCAAGCGCGATGTGTTGCAGGAAGCCATTGCCCTGGTGAAGAAGGCAATTACGGATTTTCCGATCAAATACGGCAACTTCCGCGATTGAGTTCTGTGCTGAACCGGAGGCAGAGCCTCGGGGTGATGAGTTCGGATGCCCATGTTGTCAAAGACTGTTGAAAGTTTGGAAGAAACAGAACGCCTCAATCCTGGTGTGCTTTCCTGGGTGGAAGAGTTGCGGCGCGTGTCGATGGCGGTCAGCAAGACGACCAACAAGGCTTTTTCCAGTCGCAACCAGGTGTTCTATCTCCTGCACTGGACATACGATGCCGATGCTTTCGGGGTCACCGTACACAAGGGACGAGACCCAGAAAGCGCCGAGGAATGGTGGAGCATTGATCGGGCCTTGATCAAGCCGCCGCCGTTCGTGAGTGAGGAAGACGTCATTATTCTTCGCCTGCTCTGGGCCGAACGGACCCATGACAGCGGACTGCGCGCCTTTGGTCTGGGACCGAAGCACGGGGGTGAGGTCTTGCGGCGGATGGCACAAACCGGCCGTCTCTGCCCGGCGAATGATTTTTCATCCTTGCTGCTCTCCGAGTCGCATCCGGCGAGTGTTAATTGGCGGCTCGATAGCACCGGGCGTCAGCGGCCGTACTTCAAACCGACGCCTGATGCCAGTCTGGTCATTCCGTTGCAGCCCCCGTGGTATGTCGATCTGGATGAAGGCCTGATCGGCCAGCTGGACGTGCCGGGTAATCCCGACCTTATCGAGCGCCTGTTCTCACTGCCGCCGCTTTCGGCCAAAGAGGCAGCACGGTTTGCCGAGGCGCTGACCGCACTCGCCCCTGAATTGCCGATACCTGCCGATGATGCCGATGCCCGTTCTCGGCGTATCGATGTCAGCCCCGTTCCGGTGTTGCGCCTGCAGACGCTGGATACGCATGGCAACAGGGGCTGGCGCGATTATTCCTCGAGCTATGCGGGAGGACACTTCGACGTGGTACTCCCCGTGTTCTGTTATCAGGATGTAGAGATCAAACCGGACGATATTCGGGAGTTTTCCACCTTGCCCGATGGTGAGACGGTTTGTGTGCTGCGCCGCTACGAATTGGAAAAGGCCTTGATGCAAAGCCTGACCGAAGGCGGCTTGCAAAGGGTGCCGGGCTATGCACTGCACACCTTTGGCAGCCCGCCTGACAGTGCGTATGGCCTTGCCAATGAAGCGTGCTGGCCCGGCTTCATGCAGCAAACCCTGCCTGCCTTACGCAGTGCCGGCTGGCAGATCGAATTTGACGATGACTTCCGCCATCACGCACTGGAAGTCGAAGCCTGGGAAGCCGAACTTCACGAGTCGGAAAGCGGCTGGTTTGACCTCGATATGGGCATTATTGTCGAGGGCGAGCGTTTGCCATTGGCGCCACTGCTCGCCTCCCTGTTCCGCTGGGATGCTCGCTGGCTGGACACGGCCTTGCTGCAGCGCATCGCTGATGACGAGATGGTCGAACTCAAGACGCCGGACAATCAGCGTATTCGCGTTGCCGCCGCGCGCCTGAAGCCTCTGGCAGCGACCCTGATCGATCTCTTCGACGGTTTTTCTGGCGGAAATACACTGCGCCTTTCGCGTTTCGACGCGCCGCGTCTGGCTGAGCTCAGCGACACCAGTCGCTGGCAGTTCCGTGGGCAGGCTGATGTGCTGGCCCTTGCCGACCAGTTGTCTGTGGCGCAGGGAATCACTCACATTGATTCGCCCGCCGGCCTGGGGCTGGAACTGCGTTCGTACCAGAAGGAGGGCCTGGCCTGGCTGCAGTTCCTGCGTGAACAAAAATTGTCGGGCATTCTGGCCGACGATATGGGTCTGGGCAAAACAGCGCAGGCGCTGGCGCACCTGCTGCTGGAAAAGGAAGCCGGACGGCTGGATCGTCCGGCACTGATCGTATTACCCACTTCACTCATATTTAACTGGAAGAATGAGGCCGCACGCTTTGCCCCAAGTCTGTCCATCCTTTCCCTGCATGGCGCGGAACGCAAAAGCCGGTTTGTCGAGATTACTCGGCATGATGTGGTGTTGACGACTTATCCCTTGCTTTGGCGAGACGCTCACGAACTGACCCGGCATCGCTATCATCTGCTCATCCTTGATGAAGCACAGACGGTCAAGAATGCGCGCAGTCAAGGTGCCGAGGTAGTGCGCAAGATCGATGCCCGACACCGGCTCTGCCTGACGGGTACGCCACTGGAGAACCATCTGGGCGAGTTGTGGAGTCAGTTTGATTTCCTCCTGCCCGGTTTCCTGGGTGACAGCAATACCTTTACCAAATACTGGCGAACGCCAATCGAGAAGCAGGGCGATGCGCTGCGCCGCAATCTGCTGGCGCGGCGCATACGCCCGTTCATCCTGCGCCGCAAGAAAGAAGAAGTCGCGCGCGAGTTGCCACCCAAAACGATCATCGTACGCAAGGTTGAACTCGCCGGTAGCCAGCGCGACCTTTACGAAACCGTTCGCGCGGCGATGGATGTCATGGTGCGCGAAGAGGTCGCCAGCAAGGGCTTCGGACGCAGCCAGATCGTCATCCTTGATGCGCTGCTCAAACTGCGACAGGTCTGCTGTGACCCTCGCCTGGTCAAGGCGGCTTCGGCACAGCGGGTGAAGGAGCGCGCCAAGCTCGATCTGCTGATGACCATGTTGCCCGAGCAGGTTGATGAAGGTCGGCGTATCCTGCTTTTTTCGCAATTCACCAGCATGCTGTCGCTGATCGAGGTCGAGTTGAAACAGGCCGGGCTTGATTACGTTATTCTGACCGGCGATACCACTGACCGTGAAACGCCGGTGCGGCGATTCCAGGCCGGCGAGGTACCGATTTTCCTGATCAGCCTGAAGGCCGGAGGGGTTGGTCTTAACCTGACGGCCGCCGATACCGTGATTCATTACGATCCGTGGTGGAATCCAGCCGTTGAGAATCAGGCGACCGATCGTGCGCACCGGCTCGGTCAGGACAAGCCGGTATTTGTCTATAAACTGATCATCGCCGGCAGTATTGAGGAAAAGATTCTGGCCTTGCAGGAACGCAAGGCAGAACTTGCGGCCGGGATTCTGTCAGAAGATCGCAGCATCGATCTGAAATTCGGTGAGGACGATATGGTGGCCCTTTTTTCCCCTTTGCCCGCTTAAGCTCTGAGCACCGTTTTATTGAGGATACTGCTTGCAGATAGTGTCATTTGAAACCCAAAGTTTGACCCGTCAGCCGTGGACGAGGATAATCGCAGGTTTTGCGGTTTTCTCTCCTGTCTGTTGATTTGTCAATTAACTCTCGTTTCCCGGGTCTGCTGTTCATCTTGCGCCGATGAAAGTGCGGTTGAACCGGACAGAATCAGGGTTAGGGATGATGTCTCACTCATTGCAGGTGCGCCAACCAGGGATTCTGATGCGCAATAATTCAGCCGACGGGCTCGAAGCAGCCTAGAAAACACAGGATTTTATTCATGACCGAGAATCATTCGTCACTTGCCATCGATCCTTATTACGACGGAGTACCCGCGTACATGACCGAAGTCTATGACTGGGCCTATGTTGATCCCAAGTGGGTTCGCGCGCTTGATCGCAACTGGGTTGTCCGGGTTCTCCTGTTTTTGAATGATCAACGCCTGATGCGCGCTTACCTCGATGAAATCAAGGAAGGCATGCGTGTCTGGCAATTGGCACATGTCTATGGTGATCTGGTGACACGTGCGGCGCAGAAAATCGGTGCCAAGGGCGTTTTCCATCTGACCGACGTGACGCCCGTTCAAATTGAACACGGTACGCGCAAACTGGCCGGCATGGACTGGACCAAAGTCATTCGCAGCGATGCGGCTGATTTTGGTGGAGATGATGCTGTTGATTACGACCTGATCTGCAGCTTCTTCCTGTTGCACGAGGTTCCGGATGAAAAAAAATACGAAATTGTAAATAACATGCTGCAAAAGCTGCCCAGGGGCAGCAAGATCGTTTTCGTCGATTACCATAATCCCGCGAAATGGCAGCCGATTCGATACATTCTTAAACTCGTCAATTACTATCTTGAACCCTTTGCCGAAGCGCTCTGGAAAAACGAAATAAAGCACTTTGCCAGTAATGCCGAACAATTTTCCTGGCGCAAGAAAACATTCTTCGGCGGCGTTTATCAGTGCGTGGTGGTCGAGCACAAGGACCGAAGTTTGCAGTGCTGAAACATTGACCTGGCTGAGCTGACGACCCTGCGCGAGCCTGAAGCCGCGTGATTTTTAGTACGGCGGGTTGTTTATGGCTCTCGCCCCTCCCCCGCTTCTTCATACGTCTGCCCGTCGCGGATGTGATAAATCCGCTTGAAGGTGGGCAGGATCTTTTCGTCGTGGGTGACGACGATGATGGCGGTTTTGTGCTGTTCGGCCATGCGATTGAGGATGCGCATGACGCCTAGAGCCCGTTCGCTGTCGAGCGGCGCGGTCGGTTCGTCGGCGAGAATGACCGGTGGTTGATTGGCCAGCGCACGGGCGATGGAAACACGTTGTTGCTCACCGCCGGAAAGGCTTGAGGGCTGAGCCCTGGCGCGATGCTGGACATCAAGATCGGTGAGCAGTTCGAGGGCGCGGCTTCTCGCCTTGTCGTTGGCAACGCCGGCCAGCATGGGGAGCAGGGCGACGTTGTCAGTGACATCGAGAAACGGGATCAGGTAAGGGGCCTGAAAGACAAAGCCGATGTTGTCGCGGCGCAGGGCGCGCAGGTCGCGGTTCAACCAGCCGTTATCGTAGATGAGCTGATTTCCGAGCCACATCCTGCCTGCGGTCGGTTCGATCACGGCCCCCAGACACTTGAGCAGAGTGCTCTTGCCGGAACCGCTGGGTCCAACCAGACCAACCACTTCGCCGGGGGCGACGATCATATTGACGTCGCGGAGCGCTTCGACAGCCGTGTCGCCTTCGCCGTAGCGCTTGCGCAGACCTTCTATGCGGATGCCAAGTGCGTCGTTGTGTGCTGAAGTATTCATTCCTCAGCCACCAATGGCCGCCGCCGGATCGGCCTTGAGTGCGACACGGATGGCCAGAATGCTGGCTATCGAGCAAATCAGCATGACCAGAACGAAACCGCGCACGGCGTCGCCGGGTTCAAGCAGAACATATTTGGGGAAGATGGGTGCCCAGACCGTGGCCACCGTCTTGCCGACCATGAAACCGATGACTCCGAGCCCGATTGCCTGTTGCAGGATCATGCCGGCGATGGTTCGATCGCGTGTGCCGATCAGCTTGAGCACGGCGATTTCGCGAATCTTGCTGATGGTCATGGTGTAGATGATGAAGGCCACGATGGCCGCACTGACAATGGACAGGATGACGAGAAACAGGCCGATCTGCCGGGCTGAGTTGGTGATCAGTTTGGCGATCAGGATTTCGCTCATTTCGGCTTGAGTATAGGCCTGCAAATGCTTCCAGCGCTCGATGTTGCGCGCGACCTCGGTCGCTGAGTGCCCTTCTGCAACACTGACGAGTACGCTATTGACGTTGTGGCTGATGGTTTGTGACGACTGGATCGCTTCGAGCAGACCGGGTGCTCCAGGACGGTTCAGCGTCGGGTTGGCGGCCGTGCGCGACCGTTCGTTGCGAATGGCGTCGTTGTCCTTGAGAAATTGCGTTTCCTGCCCGTCCTTGAGCGGAATGTAGATCATCGGGTCACCGCCCGATGACACCATGCGCCGGGTTACGCCAACCACTGTGTAGTCATGGCGGCGGATACGGATGCGGTCACCCACGACGAATCCGGTCTTGATGTCGGCAACGGCCTCATAGTGGCTGCGCATGATCTGCCGGCCGGCAACGAGATAAGGCGGTTCGCCGGGCTGGCCGGGCTCGAAGCCGACGACCATGACGCGCACTTCGTTGCTACTCTCGCTACCGCTCTTGCTGACTTGCATGGTGAGGTAGGTGACGTTCGCCGCGCGTCGTACCCCTGGCAGGCCGAGAATGTCGCGATAAATGTCGTCGCGCAGGCTGGACGATTCGGCGTAGGGTCCGAGCGTGTTCTTCTGCACGACCCACAGATCGGCACCACTGTTGGAGAGGAGCGCTTGGGCGTCATCGACCATACCGCGATAGATTCCGGCCATGCTCAGCGTGACACCGATGAGCAACCCCAGACCCATGCCGGTCAGGACAAACTTGGGCCAGGAGTGCAGGATGTCACGTCCGGCCAGGCTGATCATTTCCCTGATCCTGTCAGTGTCGCAACGACCTTGATGGTGCTGTCGGATTTAAGCGCCTGCTCGCTGTAGACCACGACACGTTCGTCCACGGACAAGCCTTCAATGACTTGAACGCGGCCGTCGACGCCTTGAGCCATTGTTTTCACCGGAACGAACTGCAGCCCGTGGTCGACCAGTTTCCAGACCCCGGTCTGGTTACCCTGATAACGGAGGGCGGCACTGGGAATGACACGCGCTTTACTGACGGTGGGGAGCTG
>CAIVZW010000610.1 GCA_903910495.1 uncultured beta proteobacterium | reverse complement strand
TTCTTTACCCCCGGTTTGCGACCGCGTGCGGGTGCCGGCAAATCGCAGGACAGGCGGCAACTGGTGCCCTCGATCTTCTTGCCATCAGTAAAACGCGTCACCTTGCAGCAGATCACGTCGCCGGAAGCTGAAAGCTGCGCGACCTGATTCTTCAACTGGGCCATCGGGATGTGGAGCGCCTGTGAGATCTCGGCATCAAGCTGCTCGCCGTTGGCTCTCAGAAACTTAAGAATGGCTGTATTCATCTGGGTATCCCCATACTACTGTCGGTAGAAAATGACTTCTAGTTTGCGCCCGAATTACTTCTCTGGCAATTAAGTCGACGAATATCGACTTCAAACTGAAATATACGCTGCGTCAGACCCTGAAAACGCAGTAATAAAAAACCCGGCAACAAAAGCCGGGTTCAGCCGCAAAAAATGTTTCAGTCCGGATTGGCGAATTCCGAAACACCCTGGGCCAGTGGATCTGCCCAATTTTATAACTCACCACAGTTTACATTCTACAGCATACCTCCTGTTTAACCATGGCGTAAATCACATTATGAGGCCAAGTTGCCTCGCTTGATCGAACAAGATCTACCGTTTTTCCGGCAAGCTCGTAGAATCAGCACTAATCGTTTTCCGGATTCCAGACCATGCTTGAGAATATCAATCACGTCGCCCTGATCGGCGGCCTGATGCAGCAGATGTGCGTCTATCTGGTGATTGCCTATCTCCTGAGCAAGACCCCGCTGTTTGCCCCGTTGATGCAAGTCACTGTCCGCCTGCCAGACAAGCTCGTCTGCTATTTTGTTTTTTCCTGTTTCTGCATCATGGGAACCTACCTTGGCTACCAGATCGAAGGGGCCATTGCCAACACCCGCGCCATTGGCGCTGTGCTCGGCGGCATTCTCGGGGGGCCGTTTGTCGGTTTCGCGGTCGGACTCACGGGCGGCATGCATCGCCATTCGCTTGGCGGATTTACCGACCTTGCCTGTGCAATTTCGACCACCACTGAAGGTGTCATTGGTGGCTGCTTGCACTTTTATTTGTTACGCCGCCATCGCGCCGACCGTCTGCTCAGCCCGATGACTGCCTTCGCAGCTACTTTCTTCGCGGAAACCATGCAAATGGCCATCATTCTGCTGATGGCAAAACCTTATGATCAGGCGGCCCGTCTGGTGGCCCATATTGCCTTGCCGATGATCCTGACCAATTCATTTGGCGCGGCTCTTTTCATGCGCCTTATTCTTGATCGGCGTGAGACCATGGAAAAGTATTCCATCGCTTTCTCCGCCAAGGCACTGCGCATTGCCGAACGTTCTGTCGGTGTGTTGATGCAAGGCTTCAACGAACACAATTGCACCCGCATGGCCAGCATCATCCAGGAAGAAACCGGTGTCGGCGCGGTAGCCATTACCGATTGCGAAAAACTGCTTGGCTTTGTTGGCGTGGGAGCAGATCACCACCTGACCGGCACCCCGATATCCTCACCGCATACCTTTTATGCAATCGCCAATAATGAAGTCGTATATGCCGATGGTGCCAACATTTCCTACACCTGCTCCGTTTCCAAAGACTGCAAGCTGGGCTCTTGTCTGGTCATCCCTCTGCGTGGTGAAGGAAACCGGGTTTTCGGAACGATCAAGCTGTATGAACCGAAGCGAAAATTCTTTTCGACTCTCAATCGCACGCTTGGCGAAGGTATCGCGCGACTCCTTTCCAATCAGGTGCTGGCTGGAACCATCGAGGAGCAGAAACAGTTGCTCGCGCAATCGGAAATCAAGCTACTGCAGGCGCAAATCAACCCGCATTTTCTTTTCAATGCACTGAACACGCTGGCAGCAGTTATCCGGCGTGATCCTGAAGCAGCCCGCCAGATCGTTCAATACCTGTCCACCTTCTTCCGCAAGAGCCTGAAGCGTGTGGGCAATGACGCCACGCTCAAGGATGAGATCGAACACGTGGATGCCTATTTGCGCATTGAACTTGCGCGATTTGCCGGTCGTCTCGATGTTGAAATGGCCGTTCCGGACGATTTGCTGCATCTGTGCCTGCCCGCCTTTTCCCTGCAACCGATTGTTGAAAATGCCATCAAATACGGTATTTCGCAGATGATTGAACCAGGCAAGGTCACTATCAGTGCCCGGCGCGATGATGATGTGTTAACCATTTTTGTAGAAGACAGCGCCGGCTTGTACAAACCCCTGCCCGATAGCGACGGCCTGGGCATGAATCTGGTCGACCGGCGTATCAAGATCCGCTACGGTGCCGCCTACGGAATCAACGTGACCTGCGAACCCGAATGCTGGACCCGGGTCGCCATCAGCCTTCCTGCCGAGGAGGAACGCGTCGTATGCTGACGGCGCTGATCATTGACGACGAGGCTCCATCGCGTGAAGAACTGAAAGCGCTCCTGGCGGCATCCCCCGACGTGGAAATCGCAGGCGAATGCTCCAATGCCATCGAGGGTCTTGCAGCCATTCATCGGCTACGTCCGGATGTGGTATTCCTGGATATCCAGATGCCGCGCGTCAGCGGACTGGAAATGGTCGGCATGATCGAGCCTACTGCCCTGCCCCATATCGTGTTTGTTACGGCCTACGACGAACACGCATTGAAAGCGTTTGAGGAACACGCTGCAGACTATCTGCTGAAACCGATCGACCCGCAACGCTTGGCCAAAACGCTTGACTGGCTGCGTGCCGGAGCTCGCCCTTCGGGCAAAGCCTTTCCGGGCGCCGGAAGTGCCATTCATCACATTCCCTGTATCGCGCGCAACCGGATTTTTCTGATTGCGCTGGAAGATGTCGAATACGTGAATACCGAGTTGTCCGGAGTACAGGTCATCGGGAAAAACCGGCAGGGAGTGACCGAACTGACCCTGAAACTCCTGCAGGAACGTACGCCCCTGGTACGCTGCCATCGGCAGTACCTCATCAACCTTGACCAGATCGCCGAGATCGAGCTCCTGGAGAATGGTGCAGCGGAAATTGTCACGCAGAGCGGCAAGCGGATCCCGGTCAGTCGCAGACATCTCCGTGAAATCAAAGACAAACTTCTCATTCCCTGATTTTTCAGGAACCACTCAACACCCATGAGAAACCGTTCAACTCCACCAGCAACCGTTCGCCAGATAGGAATCAATCGCGCCGTCAGAAAAGCTAGATTCCACTTTGCATTGCTGTACGGGTGCCAAAACTTGCATCTCACCGATCCAATAGGCGATTGAACTATTACCATCTAATGGCCATAGTCAGGCGCATGAACAGGGATCATTTGGGGTTGTAACTAATACAAGGGGAAATAGATGAATTCGTTAACACTGATTTTTGTGGCGGCATGCGTATTCGCGATTGCCTACCGCTTCTACGGCTTGTTCCTGGCCCAAAAGGTCATGAATCTGCGCGCAGAACGGGAAACACCGGCGGTCACCATGCCGGATGGTCACGACTATGTGAAGACCAACAAATATGTGCTGTTTGGTCACCATTTTGCCGCCATCGCCGCTGCCGGACCGTTGCTCGGACCGGTACTCGCTGCCCAGTTCGGTTATATGCCTGGCGCGCTCTGGATTCTGATCGGCTGCGTGCTGGCCGGTGGCGTCCACGATATGGTCGTCCTGTTTGCCTCGGTACGCCACAAGGGAAGGAGTCTTTCGGTTATCGCCGAAACCGAGATCGGCAAGGTTGCCGGCAAGATTGCCTCAATAGCGATCCTCTTCATCCTGATCCTGACCCTGGCCGGACTCTCCATTGCCGTCGTCAACGCCATGTTCAACAGCCCCTGGGGAACCTTTACAGTATTTGCCACCGTCCCGATCGCCATGATCATGGG
>CAIVZW010000609.1 GCA_903910495.1 uncultured beta proteobacterium | reverse complement strand
GGCTCCATGAAGCGCATGTCGATCGAGGCCAGGCGCGCATCAATGTTGATGGCAATGATCGGGTCTGGATTGTGCGGTTCATCGAAAGTCGGCTTCCAGTTCTTCGATGCCTCAATGCGCGGAGCCAGGTCTTGAGTCAGGAACCGGGCAAACGTCTCAGTTTTCGGCGTGATCACCATCTTGCGCGCACCGCCCATCACCCGCGGGCGTTTGTCGCCCAGCAGTGCAGCCAGTTGATCCTCATTCAGCACGTCGGCAAAGTCACGGAACATCTGTGTCATTTCCCCGACGTTGACGAACTCCTGGAAGCGCGTCACCGGCTCATACTTACCGCTGGCCGTGGATTCAATCGTTGTGGATTCCTCGCCAAACTGCGAAGCCCAATCATCAAAGCCGGCCAGGCCGTTCTCTTCGAGAACCTGGGGCGCCAGGAAGCGTTGTACCGTGTAGAGCTCGGCTGTCGTGTTGGTGATCGCCGTACCCGAGGCCATGACCAGATTGCGTGTCGGGTTCTTTTCCGCCAGCCAGCGGGTTTTCATGTAGAGATCCCAGGCCATCTGCGAGCCAGCCGGAGAGATACCCTTGGTTTGACGCGCGGTAGCGAATGAGAGCTTGCGGAACAAGTGCGCCTCATCGACGTAGAGCATATCGACGCCCATTTCATCGAAGCGGACATTCTTGTCCTTGCCCTCGGAAGACATGGCTTTGGCCAGTTGCTGTTCGAGCTTTTCAATCTGCGCCTCGATGCGCTTGATCTTCGGATCCTTGCGCACCGTCTTGTCGCCTATATCGCCCAGGACGCCGCCCGCCTCTTCATAGGACGCGCGCATGACTTCAAGTTCCTTCTCGATCATCTTCTGCTTGAACACCGGATCCAGATCGAGCAGGCCAAAAGAGGAATGCGTCATGATCACGCCATCCAGATCAGACATGGCCACGCGCGACACCCACTTGCGCCGATTATCCGTATGGAAGTCGGTTTCGTCGGCCACCATCAGGCGCGCCGTGGGGTACAGTTGCTGCCACTCCGAGGCAAACTGCTGCAGCATGTGACCGGGCACGATAATCATCGGCTTCTTGATCTTGCCCAGGCGCTTTTGCTCCATGGCCGAGATCACCATTTCAAAGGTTTTGCCCGAGCCAACGGCATGCGCCAGGTAGGTATTTCCGGTCTGGATCACGCGCCAGGCGCCACGCTTCACATGATCGAAAATGTTGAACAGCTTGGACGTGCCGGGCAGGCTTAGATGCGTGCCGTCGAATTTCCGCTGAACATTCGTATTGAACCTGTCGTTGTAGAGCTGAACCAGTTCTGTAGTGCGCTGGGCATCCTGGAATAGCCACTCCTGGAACTTGGCCCGCAGTTCCTTGCGCTTTTCGTTTGCGGCCTCGGTAGCAACAGGGTCAAATACCTTTTTCGATCCTCCCTTACCGTCAGACACATCCATATTGATACTGATTGGAGATCCCGATAGCGCTTTTTCCATCAGCCAGCCGGCGTGATTCCTTCTGCTGATGCCCCAATCGCTTGTGGCGCGTGCCGTATCCTCGCCGGATACCGTCGTCAGCAGCCAGCCGCGGGTGCGCGGGATGTACTCGATCTTGGCTTTTACACCAGTAATGTCTCTCAAGAACCGCTCATAGACCGCGCCGGGAATCCAGTTCATGCCGATTTGTGGCGTAATCTCTTCGGGACTGCGCGGGGCAGGTTGAACCGCTTTCAACGCCTCGACATTGCGCAAGTAAACCTTGTTACTCTTGCTTGCCTCTTCAGCTTCAGCAAGTTTCTTCTTGACGTTGCCCGACAGGTATTCGTCGGCCATCACCCATCCTTGCGCCGGATCATCGTAAATCAGGGAGCCCAGGGCATCAATGGTTTCCGTCTCGCTCATGCCGAGGCGATCGGCCACCATCGTAATATCGACACCGCCCGTATCGCTCAGAGTCGCCAGCAGGGCATCGCTCGGCGTCCTGATCTCGGCTGCGGTCGGAGCCCCAAGCGTGCGCTTGGTCAGCCATCCGGTTTCGGTGATCTCGCCGGTTTCTTCGTTGAAATATTCAAGGGCATTGACCAGTGTGTATTCCGGGTCGTCGCGCAGTTTCTTTTGCAGCGGGAAGCGATAGCGCAATTCCTCATCATCGAGCTTGTTGCCGGTCGCGTTGCCCTCGTCGTCCAGTTCCTCGACCTTGACTTTCTGCAGGTAGCTTGTGTTCTGGAATAGCCGGCCATTTTTTTGAACAAAATCGGCATAGGCTTTCTGCAGCGTCTTGAGCGAGGATTCCCAATCGCCATCATTCAACTGATCGTATTGAGACTGCTTCACCGCATCGCGCAGGACAATGAAATCCTTGATCACCGCCGCATTCTTTTGGTGCTTTTCTTCAGCCCGAACGCCCACACCGCCCTTGCGCTGCATCAGCACGCCGGCATCCGTCACATAGAAACTACCTTCCTTCTTCGCCTTGGGGTTGAAATCAAGATCCCGTACTTTGGCTTCATCGGCAGCACTGCCGCGCCCGGCAACAAACACATCAGCCGGCAGGTTCTCGACGGACGATGCGAATTGCGCCTCGATGTCGCCCGGTTTCGCCAACAGGGTGTATTGAGGATCCGGCGAATTCTGCATCTTGCCCTGGCCGGAGTGTTCGCCCAGCACCATTTCAGGGTGCGCAGTGAAATACTCGTTGATCAGGAACTTGCCTTCAGGCGTATTGACTTCGCCCAGGCCCATCCATGCCTGCGCCTGGTCGAACACCTGGCCGGGCACTTTCTTGCGCAGGAACAGAACGTCAGTCACCACATCCGTGCCGGCATTCTTTTGGAAGGCCGTTTGCGGCAGGCGGATTGCGCCCACCAGATCAGCCCGTTCGGCCATGAAAGCGCGGGCCTTGTCGGTTTTCTTGTCCATCGTGTAGCGTGACGTGACAAACACCACCAGGCCACCGGGCTTGACACTATCAATGCTCTTGGCAAAGAAGTAGTCATGCAGCTTGAACGCATGCTTGACGTACTTCGGATCAGCCAGCACCGTAACGTCGCCCGAGAACGGGGGATTGCCGAACGCGACATCGTAGAAGTTTTCCGGCAGCTTGGAGTCAATGAACGACTCGACCAGGATTCGCTCATCCGGGAACAGTTGCTTGAGGATGCCGCCCGTCACCGGTTCAAATTCAATGCCGGTATAGACAGAGTTGGTCGCCATGGCCGGACTCATCAGTCCGGGGAAAACGCCGATGCCGGCGCCGGGCTCCAGGATAGTCCCGCCCTTGAAGCCCATCTTCTCGACGGCAGCCAGCAGCGATTTAACCACCGACTTGCTGGTGTAGTGCGCATACTGTGTCGACTTTGACGCCTCTTTCCACTCGTCCGCAGACAGCAGGGATTCAAGTTTGTCGCGCAGTTCGCCCCACTTCTTAGCGGCCATGTCGGGTTTTGCCGCATCGAGCATTTCGCGCGTGATGGTGTGATACTTCGAGTCGTAGTAATTGATTCCAGGCGTCTTCGCAGCAATCACCTGGAATGCGGCATAGTGCCGGCCCTGGCTACGCTGCATGGAAGTCCGGCCATTCTCGGTCATCCACTCAACCGCGGTTTCGTAGTCCTCGATCGCCTTGAGTTGCTTAGTCAGCTTCTCACCAAAGATCGAATTGGCCAGTTCGGACGCGCCCCAGCCAATGAACTTGGCCAGGATAGCCTGTTCGTCGCGTGTCGCCTGGCGCCCTTCGGTTTGCAGCTTCTTGAGCAGTTCCACCGCGTCAACGTTCTGTTTCGCCTTGACAAACCAACTCCCGGCATACGTCAGGTCATTATCACCAAAGGCGTAGTTGCGTCCCGTCTTAGGCGGGATGTCCGGGCCGGCAGGGGTTCCGTCGCCTTTCTTTTCCTTCGGGGGCTTGGGTGTCTTGTCCTTGGGCGGTTTGGGATTCTCAACCGGAGGCTTTTTATCTTCCTTCGGAGGACGCGGGGGCGGATTGCTGAAGAGATCGGCCTGCGGGGCTTTCGTCGGCGCACTGAAGAGATCATCGCCCGCCGCCGCCTGGATGTTATCAAGCGCCTGTTGCGCAGCCTTGCGATAGGTTTCAGGAAGAATCTTGTTCCAGGTTTCCTTGAATTCCGGGATCTTCCTGAGAGCCGCCTTGACGTAGGCGATCAGACGATTGATGTTATTTCCAACATCCGCCTTGACAATGCCGGCCTCGAACAGCTTGACCAGTGTCGGCATGAGATTAGGCGAATCTTCCGGGACAATCCGGGCCACACCAACGTAATCCCTGAGAATTGCTCCCAGGGAAGAGAGCGCTTCGGTGAACTGCTGTTCGGCTAGTTCTCGTCGGTCGGGAAGTTCAGCATTTCGGCCAGCACGATCTCCGTTGCTGCCTTGTCCGCGCTGTTCATTATCCCGGCCTGCTTCAGCGGATCCAGGAACGGGGGCTTGAAGCATCCCTGTTTGGCCGCTATCTGATGCGCCAGCGTAACTATCTGATCGTTGATTTCCTCGGCCTGATCCTGCACGAACGCCGTCAGGGTTCCCGCCGTCGTCAGTTGCTGAAAGAGCGCCGGGTTCTTTTCCTTGAGTGCTGCGCGCACCTGGCTCTGCATGTCCATTTAAGCCGCCTTTGCTTCCGGGAGATCCCGGCCCTTGGCTTTCTCGGCCAGGCTCGCCCAAATCCGATTGTTCGATTCTTCCGCCCGGATGTCCGATTCCTCGTCCTCGATCAGATCCCAACGGAACCGATCCCCCGGAAGAGACTTCCCGGCCTTCTCCCGATTGCGCAACTCCACCTTCTCTTTTTCCAGAGCCGCTAATTTCTCGGAGGGTTTCAGCATGGTCATTTAATTTACTCCTTCCCGCACTTTCATTATAGGCCATCCGATCAACAACTTCCAGATTGCCATTGTTCTTTTCTGTAACAATGTGCAACTCTGTTGTGTTTTCGTAAAGGCGTGCCTGGTCGGCAATTTCAGCATAGATTCCAAACGACAAATTGAAAACCTTGTGCGCGTGCAAAAGCAGGTTGATCGGTACATAACGCTTTTTCCTCTGCGCGCGCTCCATGGCGCGAACTACTGCCGTAGCCGGATCAATGGTCACGCCATAGAGCCGTACCTCATAATCCTTCTTCAGTTTGTTGAGTAAGGCAATGGCTTTGCCCTGGTCGCCCAGCGTGACATCCAGAACCAGATCATATTTTCCGTCGATCGCTTTGGCCAGGATGCGCTTGTTAAGCATAGAGCTTTCTTCATGCACAATCGCTGCAGCGCGCGAATCGCCAGCCTCCACAATCTTGTTGTACTCCGGAATCCTCTTCTTGATGTCATCAGGATCAAGACTTACCGCTCCTTGCGTACTGATTTCTCCTTTTTCAAT
>CAIVZW010000608.1 GCA_903910495.1 uncultured beta proteobacterium | reverse complement strand
CAGCAGAAACGTGATCGCCAGCACCAGCGGAATCGACAGGGCGACCACCGTCCCGGTGCGCAAACCCAGACTGAGAAAGGAAACCGCGAGCACGATGAGCACCGCTTCGCTGAGCGAGGACATGAACAGGCTGATCGACTGCCGGACGATTTCCGGCTGATCGGCCACCACGTGGATATCGATCCCTGTCGGCAGATCCTTCTGCAGGCGCGCCACCTCGCTGCGCAGCCGCTCACCGAGGCGGATCACGTCGCCGCCCTTGTTCATGGCGATGGCGATGCCCACCGCCGGCTGGCCCTGCACGCGCATGCGCGGCGCCGGCGGATCGATGGTGCCGCGTTTCACGGCGGCGATATCGCCCAGCCGGAACAGCCGCCCACCGGCTTGAATACCGATCGCGCGCACACGGTCCAGCGCGGTGAAATCACCGGATACCCTTATGCGCACGCGGTCCGACGCCGTCTCGAAGAAACCGGACGGAGCCATGGCGTTCTGCTTTTGCAGCGCGTCAAAGATCAGTAAAGGGTCAAGGCCGAGCGTCGCCAGTCTGGCGTGCGAAATCTCGACGTAAATTCTTTCGTCCTGCACGCCGACCAGCTCGATCTTCTTTACATCCGGAACCTGACGCAACTCGCGCGCCACGCGGTCGGCCTCGTGCCGCAGCCGGGGGAGGTCGAAACCATCGCCGGTCAGGGCAAACAGATTGATGAAGGTATCGCCGAATTCATCGTTGATGAACGGCCCCTGCACCCCGGCCGGGAAAGTCTGTTTGATGTCACCGATTTTCTTGCGCACCTGATACCAGGATTCCGGCACTTCCTTTTTCGGCGTGTAGTCCTTGAGGATGATGAACACCAGTGATTCGCCGGCTTTCGAATTGGACCGGATGACGTCAACCCACGGTACTTCCTGCAGTTTTTTCTCGACGCGCTCGGTTACCTGCTGTTCAACCTCGCTCGCCGTGGCCCCCGGCCACAGCGTACGCACGACCATGACCTTGAAGGTAAAGTCCGGGTCTTCGGCCCGCCCCAGTTTGAAGTACGAGAACACGCCGCCGAGCATCAGCACGATGATCAGATAGGCGACCATCGAACGGTGGCGCAGCGCCCACTCGGAAAGATTGATGTGCGTCATCGGACTGGAGTGGTGGCAGCGGCGGGGACAGCAAAAGCCGATTCAGGCTTCTGGTCGACAGCCCTGATCTTCTCGCCGGCAGTCAGCTTATGCACACCGGCGATGACAATCCGCTCGCCGGCTTGCGCCCCGCCCGCCAGAACGGCCGAGACTTCCCCATAGGAGGCCACAGCTACGGGACGCAGGCTCACGGTCTGGTCGGCACCGACAATCCACAGCGCCGGCTTGCCTTCCTGCTGGAAAATTGCCGTCAAGGGCACACGCAATTGCGCATCGGCGTCTGCTTTATCGTGCACAAATTTCACACTGGCCGTCATGCCCAGCAATATTCGGGTGTCCGGCTTGAGGATAGCCACCCGCGCCGCGTAGGTGCGCGTCAGCGCATCAGCCACCGGCGACAACTCGCGCAGTACCGCCTTGTAGCTGGCCTTTTCGTCGGCCCACAGGCTGACTTCGGCGTTCTTGAATGCACGCACTTCCGGCACCTGCGTCTCGGGGATGGCCACCGCCACCTCCAGCGTATCGGTGCGCGCCACGCGCATTACCGTCTGGCCGGCGGCGACCACCTGGCCGACTTCAGCCGCGACCAGTTCGACCACGCCCGCCTGATCTGCCCGCAATACGGTGTAGGAACTCTGGTTGCGTGCCAGATCAGCCTGCGCTTTCGTCGCCTTGTACGACGTCTCCTTGGCATCAAGCGCCGCCTGGCTGACGAAGTTCTTTTCGCGCAGTTCGCGGAAACGGCGCGCATCGGCTTCCGCCAGTTCCAGTTGCGCGTTGGCCGCCGCGGCCGAAAGTGCCGTATCCGCCGGATCGAGCCGCGCCAGCACGTCGCCGGCCCTGACCAGCGCACCGGCATCGACCAGACGCGCGGAAATCTTGCCGGGAATGCGGAAGCCGAGCTGCGTCTCGTAACGCGAGCGCACCTCGCCGGAATAGGTCGCCGCCCCGTTGCCTGAGCTGGCGCCGAGAATGCGGGTCAGCACCGGACGCAGGGGTTCGGGAGGCGGTACCGGCTTGCCGCAGGCACCAACGAGCAGAAGTACGCAAAGGAGAATGCCTGCGCGAAATACGAATGCCTTCATGGCTTGCCTTTCTGCGGACACAGGCCGTGCACCAGCAGATCAAAATGAGTTTGCAGAAAAGTGGCCGGATCGGTCTCCTGCCCGCAGAAACGCAGGGAATATCGCCAGATCACCAGCATCAGCAAGGGCGCCAATATGACATCGATGGCCGTTTCGACATCCAGCGCCCGGAATTCACCACTCGCCACACCGCGCTGCAGGACATTGCGCATCAGCGCGCGACCGCGCAAGATGACGTTGTCGTGGTAATACTGCGCCACCTCGGGGAAATTGTGCGCCTCCGAGATGACCAGTTTGGGTACGCCGGCCAGCCACGTTCCGCCGATCTGTTCCCACCAGCCGAATAGCAGGCGGCGCAACAGTTCGGCCGAAGATCCCTGATACCCGGTCATCTGCTGCTCGGCCGCCACCAGCAGCGGCACGATGCCTTCTTCGACGACGGCCTTGAACAGCGCTTCCTTGCTGTCGAAATAGAGGTAAAGCGTGCCCTTGGACACCCCGGCATGGGCCGCCACATCGTCGAGCCGTGTGGCGGCAAAGCCTTTCTCGACAAAGAGTTCAAGTGCGGCAGCGGTCAACTCGGAAGGACGCGCATCCTTGCGCCGACGACGCGGTGCGCGCATGACGTCAACAGCAGCTGAGGCCAATGGGAAAGCAGTTTTTCTCATGAACACAAATAATGACTGACCAGTCAGTAATATATCTGCCAATATACAATCCGTCAAGCAGGCACATTGATTAAATTCACTGCATTGCTGCGTGCTTACGCAAGCTCTATCGTGGCAGTACGATCAAATCGCTTGACGTGGTCTCGGACTTTGCTTGCCATCCGCGGGCCGCGACGCTTCCGCAATTATTGAGACATCGGACAGTCCGTCCCCTTTATGGCAGGAGTTAAATAATGAGGTCTTTCAGAATATTTTCCAGAATCATACCTGCGCTTATCATCGCCTGCTTCGCCCTTGCGGCGTCTGCAGCCGACCTCAAGGAAATCAGGGAGCGGGGGGAAATCCGGCATCTTGGCATCAAGTACGCCAATTTTGTCACCGGCGATGGCGACGGTTTCGATGTAGAACTCGTCAAGGGATTCGCCAGGCACATCGGTGTGAAATATCAGCTGGTCTATACCGACTTCTACAACGTCATCCGCGACCTGTTGGGCAAGAACGTGGTGCGCAAGGGCGACGCGATCACGCTTGAAGGCGAATTTCCCGTCCGCGGAGACATCATCGCCACCGGGTTTACCATGCTGCCCTGGCGCGAAAAAGTCCTGATCTACTCGGCGCCGACTTTCCCCTCGCAGGTTCTGTTGCTTTCCAAGGCTGCAGCCCCGTACAAGCCGATCAAGGGCAGCCCCGATCTGGCCAAGGACATCAAGGAAACCAAGGCCATGATCGGCAGCAAGAGCCTTCTGGTCATGGAAAAGACCTGTCTTGACCCGGCCAACTATGGCTTGACGGGTACCAGAATCGATCTACGCGCCTATACCAAGAATACCAACCTGAACGAGATGGTTCCTGCGCTGCTCAACGGCGACGCCGAATTCACCCTGCTTGACGTTCCGGACGCCATTCTCGACCTGAAAAAATGGTCGGGCAAGATCAAGGTGCTCGGCCCGATTTCCGAAGAACAGCAACTGGCCGCGGCATTTCCGAAGGACGCACCCGAACTCAGGGCGGCATTCAACGAGTACCTGAAGATAATCAGAGCCGATGGCAGTTATGACAAGCTCGTCAACAAGTACTATCCGGGAATCCGGCGCTATTTCCCCGAATTTTTCGCCAAAAAAATCTGAGCACTGCGCGCCGGATCGTAGCGCATCTTTCTGAGGCCAAGGCTCCTGATGAGACTGATCTGCTCTTCGTCCTTGATCTTGAAATTATTGAAGGCAAAGGGATGCTCGAACCACTTCAGATCGAGGTGAACATACAAGCCAATCTTGAGCTGGTCCATGCTGATGAATAAAGTGTCCTGCGTCTGCATCGCTGACCTGGTTTCCGGATCGTGATTCGGACTATCAACTGTCATCGTAGGAGTTTTTTGCCGTACAAGCCAATACTCTTTCGACCAGACACGCAAAAAAAACGCTGCCCGCAGGCAGCGTTTTCGCGAGACCGGAGTACGGCCGTCAGGACGGTGCGCCGGCAGCAATGCGCCGCCGCTGCAGGAAGACGATCACTCCGAGTACGCCCAGCGTCGGGAAGAACATCCATTCCGCTGCCGGACGCTTGTTCTCGACCTCCAGAGCGGTCACCTTCTGCCCCTGCTTGAAGCCCGCCTTGTCGGCCTTGCTGCGGAATTTGACCGAAACCACATCGAGCTGATCGCCCATCGGCACCAGACGCAAGCCGAAGCGCTCAAGGCGCTGGGTCGCCGGTCCGGTTTCGGTCAGCGGAACCAGCATGCCTTTGTTGATCAGCTTGCCCTTCAGATCCTCGCCTTCGATCCACACACGCAAAAACTCACCGGCCGGCGCTTTTTCAATGACCTGCATCAGTTCGGTCGGGGCAATCTTGTTGTACGGTGGATAGATCATGTCCATCCAGAAATTCGGACGGAACAGGCTGAAGGCGATGAGCAGCAGGATCGCACTTTCGTACCATTTGCTGCGCGTCAGGAACCAGTTCTGCGACGCGGCGACGAAGATCAGGCTGGCGGCGACGGCGGAGACGGCAACCAGCAGGAATTCCGGAATGCTTTCTACACCGATTAGCAGGAGCTGGGTGTTGTAGATGAACATGAACGGCAGAACGCTGGTGCGGATGCTGTACCAGAACGCCGTGAAGCCGGTCAGCATCGGATCGCACTTGGCGATTCCCGCCGCGGCATACGCCGCCAGGCCGACCGGCGGCGTCACGTCGGCCATGATGCCGAAATAGAAGACGAACATGTGGATGGCGATCAGCGGCACGATCAGTCCGCTCTGCGCGCCGAGTTCGACCACTACCGGCGCCATCAGCGTGGATACGATGATGTAGTTGGCCGTCGTCGGCACGCCCATGCCGAGGATCAGCGAAGCGACGGCGACCATGCACAGCATCAGCAGCAGGTTGCCGGACGAGATCAGCTCGACCACCTCGGCCAGCACCAGGCCGATGCCGGTCAGCGTTACGGTACCGACGATGATGCCGGCGGTCGAGGTGGCGATGGCCACACCGACCATGTTGCGCGCGCCGGCAATCAGCCCGGTCTTCAGATCCTGGAAGCCCTGCACCCAGTCGGCCCCGATCTCGCGTTGACCCCGGAACCAGGCACTGAGCGGACGCTGCGTGACCAGAATGAAGATCAGGAACATCGTTGCCCAGAACGCCGACAGGGCCGGGGAAAGCTCCTCGATCATCAGGTTCCAGATCAGGGCGGCAACCGGCAGCATGAAGTGCAGGCCACTCTTGATCGTCGGCCCCGGTTCGGGCAGCTTGAGGATAGGCGAATTCGGATCCTCCATATGCAGTTCGGGATATTTCGCCTCGTACTTGAGCAAGGCGATGTACGCTCCGAGCATCAGCACGGCGATGACGATAATGGAAGAGGCGCCAGCGACATCCTTGATCCAGCCCAGACCATAATAGATGACATTAGCCAGGATAACGACTCCGCTGACCGACATCAGGAAGCTGATGATGCGGTTCAGAACAGGTGGAATGTGCTCGCGCACTATGCCGCGGATGTCGGTCTTGCACGCCTCCAGGTGCACGATGTAGAACAGCGCGATGTAGGACATGACCGCCGGCAATGCTGCATGTTTGATGATCTGCGTGTAGGGAATACCGACATACTCGACCATCAGGAAGGCCGCCGCACCCATCACCGGCGGCATGATCTGGCCATCGACCGAGGCCGCCGTCTCGACGGCGGCAGCAACGTGCGGCTTGTAGCCGACACGTTTCATCAGCGGGATGGTGAAAGTACCGACGGTGACCACGTTGGCGATCGAACTGCCCGAAATGAGGCCGGTCATCCCCGAGGCGACCACCGCTGCCTTGGCAGGACCGCCACGCATGTGGCCGAGCAGCGACAGCGCCGATTTGATGAAATAGTTGCCGGCGCCACCGGTATCGAGCAGTGCGCCGAAGAGAACGAAGAGGAAGACAAAGCCCGATGAAACACCCAGCGCGACACCGAACACGCCCTCGGTGGACAGCCAGGTATGCGTCATGCCCTTGGTAAACGAGGCGCCCTTGTGCGCAATCAGATCCGGCATGTAGGGCCCGAGGAAAATATAGGCGAGAAAAATGATCGCCATGATCGCCATTGGACTACCCAGAACGCGGCGGGTCACCTCCAGCAGCAGAACAACGCCGATGAGCGCCACCACGAGATCAAGCACGATGGGCTGACCGGGGCGAGCCGCGAGTTGAGCATAAAATATGTAGAGGTACGCGCCACAAAAAGCGCCGATCAAAGCGAGAACCCAATCCTGCACCGGAATGCGCGTGCGCGGAGAACTCTTGAGTGGCGGGAAAAGCATGTAACCCAGGAACATCGCGAAAGCCAGGTGAATCGAGCGCGACTGGGTATCGTTGAGTACGAAAATGCCCAGCGAAAACGGCAGCGGCGAGGCGATCCACAGTTGAAACAACGACCATGCCATGGCCGTGT
>CAIVZW010000607.1 GCA_903910495.1 uncultured beta proteobacterium | reverse complement strand
GACGCGTTTTACTGATGGCAAGAAGATCGAGGGCACCAGTTGCCGCCTGTCCTGCGATTTGCCGGCACCCGCACGCGGTCGCAAACCGGGGGTAAAGAAGGATCCTAACGCCGTGGAAATTATTCCGGAATAACCGGGCAGGATACCCGCACGCAGGCCGGTACCATGCTGCCGGCGCGCAATGAACAACGCCACCTTTGAAGGTGGCGTTTTTGCAGAACGTAGTCTTGTTTACTTGACTGCTGGTGTGCTATTGGGCGCCGTAGATTCTATCCGCACGCCGTCACTTGCCTTGTGCTTTTCGTGCGGCTGCCAGCCCAGTGTGTAGTTCAGTACCAGGAAACCGACGATGTAAGCGAGCGTCACATGCCAGCCGTGGCGCAGCCAGTTGCCGACCGATCTGGCTTCGGGATACATGGTGGATAGTGCTACCCCCGCCGACGAACCGAACCAGATCATCGAGCCGCCAAAGCCGACGGCATAGGCCAGAAAGCCCCAGTCATAGCCGCCCTGCTTGAGGGCCAGTGCCGTCAGCGGAATGTTGTCGAACACCGCGGAGACAAAGCCCAGTGTGAGTGCAGCCATGGCCGAGGCCGGTGGCAGTTTTTCGACCGGCATCATCGACGCGCAGGTGACCAGCGAGAGCAGGAAGATCGATCCCTTGAAGGTTTCCGGCATCACTTCCCAGTCCGGACGACGAAGCGGAACCGAGAGGAGAATGGCCAACCAGACGGCAACACCGATGAAGGGGAAGAGGTCGGCCAGATGGTTGAATTTCACGTTGATCACCACATTGGCAGCGATGGCGAAAATCAGAATCAGGGCAACGATGCCGACTCGAACCATGTCGACCCTGGTATGCTCGTGGGAAGTCTTGATCATCGGGGAATAGGCGTGCTGTTGCTTGGCACCGAAATAGGCAGTGATGCACAGGGCAACCACCGCGCCGGCATAGGCATGGAATACGTCAGCCGGGCTGATGCCATCGATCCACATCATGGTCGTTGTCGTGTCGCCAACCACCGAGCCGGAACCGCCGGCATTGGAAGCGGCAACAATCGCGGCGAGGTAGCCGACATGCACCTTGGCCTTGAACAACTGGTGTGCCATCGCGCCGCCGATCATTGCGGCGGCGATGTTGTCGAGGAAACTGGAAAGCACGAAGACCATGACCAGCAGGACGAAACCGCCTTTCCAGTCGTCGGGCAGATACTTGGGCAGAATCACCGGTACGTGGCTCTTCTCGAAGTGGCGCGAGAGCAGGGCAAAGCCCATGAGCAGGCAGAACAGGTTGGCAAGAATCACCCATTCATGCTGGAAATGCACGGCCAGGCCGTAAAATCCGTCGCCCCATTTGAATCCGGTAAAGATCAGTTTGTAGAGCGTGATCGTCACCATGCCGGTAAGGCCGACATAGAGTGTGTAATGGTGAAACAAGGCCACCCCGAGCAGGGTCAGCGCGAAAAGGATGAAATCAAGTGGAATGCCTGCGACCATGATTAATTCCCCGGCGCAGGCAGGCAATGAAACTCCGGATAGAACAAGTGCCGAGAGACCGGCACGGATTATGTTATGAATCATCGAACTTCTCCCTGAAGGTGGTGCAGAATTCTAACCGCAAATTTAGCCGAAAATATAACTGTAATTTTTTAATGTTAAGGATTTTCGTAATTTCGAACACATGGATGCAACAGGCAAACGAGACTCAATGTCTGATTCCGCCAAAAACACCCTCCTTGGCCACCTTGCTGATTTCAACAATTGCCGGATGTGAAAGTCGTCGCTCTGTCGTGATCGCGTAGAGTTGTTCGTCTACGGAATCGATGTGGCCGATTACCGCAACTTTGTATTGTTCGCAGACATGGTCGACAATGGCCGTCGGGGCGACGAACAATCCCGCTCCCGCCTGCCCGAATGCCTTCATCAGGGCGCTATCATCAAATTCGCCGATGATGTTGGGCCGCAGATTATTTGACTCGAACCACTGAATCAGTTTCGGCCGAATGGCGGCGTCTTCCCCTGGAAGAAGAAAAGGGGCGTTATCGAGCATGCCCGGGAAAATGCCTGACCGTTTGCTCACCAGGGCTTGGGTACCGAACACCGTCAGCCCGCTTTCGCCGAGCAGGTGGCTGTAGCCGCGAACGTTCAGATTTGCCGGCATGGGCCGGTCGGCGATGATCATGTCGAGGCGATGTATGGCTAGCTCGGCCAACAGCGATGCCAGACGACCCTCGCGACAGACCAGATGAACCGGTTCGCCGAGTTTGAGCGCCGGCTCCACAAGCCGGTAAGCGATTGACTTCGATAGGGAATCGGCAATCCCGACCCGGAAGGACAGGGTTTTTTTCGTCTTCTGGTCGCGCAGTGCGCCAAGCAATTCGTTGCCAACGGCAAATATTTCCTCTGCGTAACTCAGGATGCGCCGCCCGGTGTCGGTTAACTCACGGTTTCGCCCTGCGCGGCGAAAAAGTTCCACGCCCAGTTTTTCTTCAAATTCGCTCAGTTGTCCGCTGATGGATTGCGGTGTGAGATGCAACTGGTCGGCTGCGCGCGCAATGCTTCCCGTCTTCGCAACCATCCAGAAATAGCGCAAGTGCTTGAAATTTAGAGCATCCATGTCGTTTCTCCAGCGCTTCATGTAAAGCAAGGCGAGCCAATCAATGTGAGCAGAGGCCAACTTTCGATTGCACATTAATAACATCGAATAATACGATGTATAGGTTAATTATATTCGACTTGTTAGATGTATTGCTGCACCCTAACATCATTAAGTTCTTGAGTATGACCCTAGGCCTTGTTGCCTTGCATCGTGGTTTCAAATTCTGACGGAGACACATATGAAAAGATTATTGCTCGCTGTTTTTGTATCGGTAATGGCGCTTGGCCTGAGCGTGGGAAGCGCTGAAGCGGCCCGCATGGGCGGCGGAAAATCGGTCGGCATGCAACGCCAGTCGGTCG
>CAIVZW010000606.1 GCA_903910495.1 uncultured beta proteobacterium | reverse complement strand
CACGCCTTCATCAATTCATAGCCACTGCTGCGCCGATAATCCCGGGCACGGACCCAGCCGGGCTGTTCCTTGATACCTGACTGTGACAGCGCAGTACGAAACCCCTGCAGGCGATCAATGCTTGGTGAAAGATGTGGCTGGCCGCCAAAATAATAAGCTTCGCTGGCACCTGCCTTCATGGCATCGAACACCAGTTCAGTCACTGCAGCTTCGGCATCGGTGATCACGAAAGGCAGGGATGGGTTGTCCACCCGGCGATCGACCAGAAAAAGCGGCAACCGGGCACCCCACTTGAGATAGACCTCCGGATCGGGCGAACAGGGCACGATGATCAGTCCGTCCACTTGTCGGGCAATCAGATGCTCGATACCGGCGACTTCCTGCTGCGGATCATCGTTGCTGGTAACCACCAGCAACTGATAGCCGGCGAGATGGCAGATTGGTTCCATGGCCTGCGCCAGGCTGGCGTGGGCGAAGTTGGTCAGTTCCGGGATAACCAGACCGAGCGTGTTGCTGCAGCCCGAACGTAATGCGCGTGCGGAGTGCGAAGGCTGAAAATTATTTTCGCTCGCCGTAGCCAGTACGCGTTCCTTTGTCGTTGCTGAAATGCGAAATTGCTCGGCACGGCCATTGAGCACCATACTGGCTGTCGTGCGCGACACACCGGCCATACGGGCAATGTCGTCAATCGTCAGTCGCTTGTATTTTCTCATTGGCATGGTACTTCAAAGCAGGAAAAGTTGAGCGCACCGCTTGTCATGACAACGCGCTCAACTGTGTGAGGGCTATTGCGTTACATATCCCATAGTGTGAGGCAGCCAGAGCACGATTTCAGGGATCAGCGTCATGGCCAGCAGCAGCATCAACAACATGACCAGAAATAGCCATCCCTCACGCATCATGTCCTTGATCGGTATGCCGGTCAGCGCATTGGTCACGAACAGCAGCATGCCGAAGGGTGGATGAATCAGTCCGATCATCATGTTCAACACGACCACAACACCAAAATGCACCAGATCAATGTGCAGCGCATTGGCAATGGGCATCAGGATCGGAACGAAAACCAGCAACAGCACCGAGACGTCCATGAAGCAGCCGAGCACCAGGAACAGGACGTTGACCATCAGCAGAAACTGTACTTTGCTGAAATCCATACCCAACACCCAATCTGCGAGGTGCTGCGGCACGCCTTCGGCCGTGAACGCATAATTCATCACGAACGAGCCGGCAATGATCATGGTGATCACCGAACTGCCACGCGTCGATTCCAGAATTACGTCGAAGAACGTTCTCCAGGTCAAGGCCCGGTAAACGACGCAGGACAGGATGAACGCATGCAAAGCGGCAACAGCAGCAGCCTCCGTCGGCGTGAAGGCCCCGGTGTAGATGCCGGTCAACAGAACAATCGGTAGCGACAGCGGCAGCGCACCGCGGTAAAGGATCTCTGGCCACTGGGATAGCGGAATCCAGTCCTCCTTTGGCATCTTGCGCTGGGTAGCAATGATGTGCACGGCAATCATCAGCACCACGGCCATTAGCAGTCCTGGCAAGACACCGCCAATGAACAGCGCGCCGACCGAAGCGCCCGACACCAACCCGTAGATCACCAGCGGGATCGACGGCGGAATGATCGGGCCGATGGTTGCGCTGGCGACGACAATGGCTCCGGCAAAACCGGGCGTGTATTCCGGCTTCTTGAGCATCTGCTTGATGCTGACCAGCCCGGGGCCGGCCGCATCGGCAATCGCGCTGCCACTCATCCCGGAAAAAATCACGCTGACCAGCACATCAACCTGCGCCAGGCCGCCGGGAAGGCGGCCGACCAGGATGCGGCAGAACTCGAACAGGCGGTCACTGACGGTTCCGGCATTCATCAGGTTGGCGGCCAGGATGAACAAGGGAACCGCGAGCAGCACATAGCTGTTGTACAAGCCGTTGAGGATCTGTTCGGCAACCATTCCGAGATCCTGACCCTTGACAACCAGATAGGCCACGCCACTGACCATCATCGAAAAGCCGATTGGCGCGCGCAGGAAAAAACCTGCGACAAGGACGCCGATCAGCGCCAGCAAGGGGGCAGTCATTGTTGTTCCTTGGTGAACTTGAATTGGCCCATGATGAGAGTGATGTTCCAGACCGCTCGCACGGCCAGTGACACCAGCAGCATGGCAAACGGCAGAAAGACCCACATGATGGGCCAGCCAAGGACCGGAGTGCCCTCGCGTGCCATGAAGTGAATGTAGCTCCAGCTCGCCGGCAAGGCCCAGGCCGACAGGCCGCCGATGATCAGGTAAGCGGCGATGCGCATGACCCTTTGCACATTCGGGGGGACCAGATCATAGAGCAGGCCGAACCTCACCTGCTCGTCTTCGGGAACCATGAAGGCAGCAGCCCACAGCACAACCCAGATGTACAGGATGACGGCCAGTTCATCCGACCACATCAGCGGCCGGTTGAATCCGAAACGGGCAGTGACCTGGACCACGAACGTGATGAACAGGCCGACATACAAAAAACCGCCGACAATGTCGGCGGCATGTTTGCATTTTTTCCCGAAATCAACGAACCGCATTGATGCGCTCCAGCAAACCTTTTGGCCACGTCTTGGCCATATCGGAGGCCAGGTACTTTTCCTGCACCGCCTTGCGGAAAACGGCGACGTCAGGCGTCACGATCTTAAGACCCTGCGCCTTGAAGAAGTCGACCAACTCGGCCTCATCCTTGACGCGGTTGGCGTTGTTGTAACGCGCGGCGGACTCGGCGGCTAGCCGGACTTTCTGCTGTTGCTCCGGTTTCAGGGCATTGAAGAACTTGCTCGAAATGGCCACGAAAACCGCATCGACCAGATGGCTGGTCAAGACGATCGTCTTGCTGACTTCGTAGAACTTGGCAGCACGAACGCTTGGCAACGGATTGTCCTGACCGTCGATGGTACCAGTCTGCAGCGCAAGATAGACTTCGCCGTAGGCCAACGGCATCGGCGTTGCACCGAGTGCTTCACCGAGGAACAGCCATTCCTTGGAAGCCGGCATACGCAGCTTGACGCCCTTGAGGTCGGCCGGGGTCTTGACGTCCTTGACTTCGCGCAGCATCACCTGGCGCGTGCCGAGGTAGGCGGTGGCCAGCGGTGTGACTTCGAGCTTCTGAATCACCGGCTTGAAGACTTCCGCGCCAACCGGGCCGTTGAAGACCTTCTGCTGGTGGTCGACATCGCGAATCATGTAACCGGCGGTAAAGATCAAGAACTCGGGGACGATCTTCGAGATATCCTGCGCCGAGATGGCCGACATTTCGAGATTGCCGCGCGCCATGGCGGCCGGCTCGGTCCCCTGCTTGAACAGGGCGCCGTTCAGATGAATCTGGACGTCGAATTCACCCGGTGCGGATTTCTCAAGATTCTCCTTGAACACGGTCCACATCTTGGCGTGCCAGTCATCCGGAACCGCCGGCGTCGAAATACGGATGACCTGCTTGGTCTGTGCCACGGCCTGCGGTGCAGCAAAGCCCAGACCGAGTGCGACGACCAGGGCAAAGGTGCTGAATCCGGCGCGGCGTAATGCGTTTTGAAGTGTTGTATGGCTCATGATTGATCCTCTCCTTCCGTTGCGTTGCAATAAACAGAGGCCAGGCTGCGCCTCCCTGTTAAACACGTCCGGCACATACGTCCGGTACCCCTTGCAAGTTCTACCCTGCGGTTATGCGGGGTAAAACCCGATTCTTCGCTTCAGGCTCGCACTCCAGCTGCGAACTCATCCCTGGTCATATTCAGCCTTGCGGCCAAATCTGCCTTTAACAGCGAGGCCATAGCTCTTTACGGATTCAGTAATGGCCTTCAGATGCTCCTCCGTGCTCCGGCCTGCAAATTCCCCTGCCGCCGGCAGCATGTTATTGCACTCATTCTCGTCCATGAAGTTCGCGGCCTCAAGCAGCGCGGCTTCATCCGCCGCTGGAATGGCGAGAAAGCCGTGTTTATCCGCATGAATAAGCTGGCCCGGCCGGATTGTTCTGCCGAAGACCTCCACCTCGCATCCCCAGCGTACCGGCCAGGAAAATGCATGGCCCACGCACATCCGGCTGGCAAGCGCCTTGAATCCCGCATTGTTCATTTCATCCACATCACGCACACAACCGTCGATGATGGTTCCCACGCAACCGAGGGAACGGTGAATGCTGGCGTTAACCTCACCCCAGAACGCGCCGACGAATGCCGGCTTGTCCAGGTCCTGAACCACTATAATTTTGGGGCCGGGCTGTGCAGCAACATAAGCCCAGTACGCATTGAAGCCATCCGGATTGTCATCCTTGTGCTTGCGTTCGGATGGCTGGCAAACCACGGTGACAGCATAACCCACCATGACCCCCATGTGCGGCATATAGTCGATGGTTTCTTCCTTGTTGAACGCTTCTTTCGAGGCATCACAGGCGGTAATCTGCTCCCATCCGTTGTATATCGTCGGCGTATTCCATCGTTTGAGCTGCAATAGTTCTGAATGCTTCAGCATCTGTTTCCCCTGAATGTTCAAATTGGATTGTTCAGCGTTCCAGGAAAGCCTGCATCTCTTGATAAGTGGGCATGCCGCCCTGAGCACCCGCCCGGGTGATGGATAGCGCGCTGGCCGCACAGGCCAGTCGCGTCAGGCGGGACAGATCCTGCCCCCAGAAAGCCGCCAGAGCGCCATTGAAGGTATCGCCCGCACCCGTCGTATCGACAGCGGTGACGGCAAAAGCGGACTGATGCTGTAACTGACCGGTGGCATCGGAAAACCAGGCGCCATCCGCGCCCCGGGTCATCAGGATACGTTGTGGATACTTGCCAAGCAGCGCTTGCCAGTCACCGGTATGGCATGAAAACACAAGACCCAGTTCGTGCTCGTTGGGCGTAAGCAGCGTAAGCTGATCGAGCAAAGTCGGTGGCAAAGGCATAGCCGGCGCTGGATTGAGCAGAAACGGCTTGCCCAGACGCGCCGCCAGTTCGGCTGCTGCGGCAACCACCGCCAGCGGAATTTCTAGCTGGCAAAGCACGACATCGGCGGCGACAAACGCCGCTTCGGCTGCCACTACATCATCCGGTGTCAGTGCGTGATTGGCACCGGGTACGACCACGATAGCATTTTCGGCCTGGCTGACCGTTATGGCCGCCACACCCGTCGAAATGTTTTCAGCAATGCGGACATGGCAGGTGTCGATGCCTTCGGCTTTCAGTTGATCAATCAGTGCAAGGCCGAAAGAATCATTGCCCACGCAAGAGATGATGGCGACCTGTGCGCCCAAACGCCGGGCAGCAACGGCCTGATTGGCTCCTTTCCCTCCGGGGAAGGTACTGAAACGCTGCCCGAGAACGGTTTCTCCTGGCCCAGGAAACCTGCCGGTTTCAACCACCAGGTCCATATTGATGCTGCCAATCACCAGAACACTGTTCATGCCGTACCTTGGGAAAGCGACTGTCGGGCCAGATAACTAAAACGTACTCAGCAACTGTTGATTCTACCTGAGTGCCGGTGCTTGTCTACACTTTCCTTGCTCAACATTTTCTCTGGAATGGCTTGAGCTATCACGATTTAGCTGCTAGCCTCTACAGACATGGGCAGCCGACAGAATGAGTCGCGCCATTGTCTTTATTGATCAAACAGGTGGAATGCCATGAGTGCAAAGAAAATTGAAGGAATCGTACCGGTCATGCTGACTCCGTTTACCGAGGCTGGCGAGATTGACTATGCGGGGCTGGAACGGCTGATCGAGTGGTATATCGCCAAAGGCTCAGATGCCTTATTCGCGGTCTGCCAGTCGAGCGAGATGGTGTTCCTGTCGCTGGCTGAACGCGAGGCGCTGGCAAAATTTGTCGTCCGCCAGGTCGCAGGGCGTGTGCCTGTAGTGGCCTCTGGCCATATCAGCGACGATCCGCACGGTCAGCTTGAGGAATTGACAGTCGCCGCCAACTCGGGGGCGGATGGCGTGGTGCTGGTGACCAACCATCTTGACCCGAAGAATCGCGGCACGGCGGCCTTCCGCGGCAACCTGGACTGGCTGCTGGAGCGCTTGCCCAGAGATATTCCGCTGGGCCTGTACGAATGTCCGGCACCGTATCGGCGCATGCTCAGCGACGAAGAAATCCGCATCTGCCTGGATACCGGACGTTTTGTGCTGCTCAAAGACGTCTCCTGCGATCTGGACATCGTGAAGCGACGCGTGGCGCTGACTGCCGGATCGCCTCTGGCGATTCTCAACGCCAATGCAGCGATTGCCTACGACGCCATGAAAGCCGGATCGCGCGGCTTCAACGGCGTGTCGACCAATTTTCATCCCGACCTGTACAAGTGGCTGTATACCTCGGGGGTGAAGCATCCTGAACTGGCCGAAGAAGTCGCGACCTTCCTCGTTCTGGCCGCACTTTCGGAAGCCTTTGGTTATCCGGTTCTGGCCAAGATCTACCACCAGCGCCTCGGAACCTTCACTTCAATCAAAAGCCGGGCCATCAGCTTTGATGTGCGCGAGCGCTTCTGGGCGCTGGATGCCATTCTCGACAAAGTGGTCGCCGGTACCGAGGCGATGCGCGCGAAAATTGCTGCGCTGTGAGTTCACAAATTACGGCAGATCAGCCTGCACGGCACGATGTCATGCGGACTGCTGCGTTTTTTCCCGCTCATCGGCTCGATCAGCCGCTCGAACACCCGCCCGGCCAGCGCGGCTTCGTCCTGTCTGATCGACAGGACGCGATTGGGCAGCAGGTCGAGCATGGTGTGATCGTCGAAGGTGCCGATCAGGATAGCCTTGTCGATACTGCCGACCTGGGACTTGATCTGCTGTAGCGCGCCTTCCAGCACCAGCAGCGATGAACACATGAAAGCACGCGGCGGGTGCTGCAGATCATCAATCAGGCCGTGCATCAGCTGCCGTCCGGCCGCAGTGCTGTCCTCGGCATCCAGCCGGATCAGGCTTCCGCTTTCAAGGATTCCTTTCTCCGCGCACGCTGCGGAAAAACCCCGGATACGATCCTGAATGCTTGGCGATTCGGCGTGCCCGCACAGGAAGTGACACGAGGCTTCTTGCTGCAGCATCCTGCGTGTCATTTCCAGACCGCCCTGAAAATTATCACTGAGCACCGTCGGATAATGCACAGAACCATAGTCGCGGTCGAACATCACGATGGGCACACGGGCCTTGTTTTCCAGCAGCTTGGGGAGAGTCGCCGTCTGGCAGGGAGCAATCACCAGCCCATCAACCCCGCGCGCCAGCAAATTGGCAATGGCACGATTTTCAAGTTCGGGATCTTCGTGCGAAGCAACCGTGAGCAACAACAAATCGCGCTTGCGGCAAAGAATCTCCAGTGCCGACATCAGACGGGCAAAGAAAGCATTGGCCAGATCCGGCACAACAAAACCGATCGTATCGCTGCGCTTGAGCTTGAGGCTTCTCGCCGCGTAGTTGAGCGAATAGCCGTGAACGGCAATATAGTCTTCGATCAGCTTTCTAGTCTTGGCACTGATGCGGAATTTTTCCGACTGTCCGTTGATGACGAAACGGACGGTGGTGATGGAGAAACCGGTTGCCCTGGAAATTTCTTCGACGGTTTTTGACATGCTCGATACCTGCGGATTCGCCAGCAGCAGAAGGGGCTTGGAAGCCATTCATTATGGCAGTATTTTCTGCTCATTTCCCGGCCAATAGCTGTTTCAGCCTCGAGTCTCGGGCAGGCAGCGCCTCAGTTCGCCAGCGCGGCCAGCAGTTTGCCGTGAATGCCCCCGAATCCACCGTTGCTCATCACCAGGATCTGATCACCGGGCTGCGCCACTGCAACGATGCGTCCGATCAGAGTGTCCAGATCATCGGACACCACGGCCTTCTCGCCCATTGGCGCGAGCGCCTGTACAGGATCCCATCCGAGATTGGCCGCATGGCAGAACACCAGGTCGGCTTCGGCAAGACTGTCCGGCAGTTGCGCCTTCAT
>CAIVZW010000605.1 GCA_903910495.1 uncultured beta proteobacterium | reverse complement strand
GTCGGGAGTGAAGACTTCGACGGTGCCGTAGTAGCCGGTGTCGGCGGTGACGACGCGTTCATGGAAGCCGCGCACGGCGGTGGAGCCAACCAGCCCGAACTGTTCGCCGGCGACCAGGGCATCGCGCGTGTATTGCAGGTTGAGCGCAGTGCGTAACTGCCAGTCGTTGCCGACGCTGCGCAGATGGCTCAGACCACCGCGAAACACCGTGTAATTTTGCTTGGCATCGAGCCGGCTGGCGGTGAAGTCGGACTGGCTGCTGTTCGGTCCGCCGCCCAGATTGCCGGCGGCCGAGAGCATCAGGGTGCTGCTGCGGCCCGGCGAATCGAGCTGGCCGGAATAGGTGATACTCAGGGGGCGGACGGTGATGTCGGCACCGCCGGCGCCGCAGATCTGCAGCCCGGCCAGGGCACAGGAATTGTCGTATTCGCGCTGGTCGAGGCCAAACACGAAACGCTGCGAATATTCGCCGCTGCGCGGCAGGATGAGGTTGTAGCGCAGCCCGTAGACCATGCCCTTGCCGGAGAACTGCAGCGGCCCGGCGACGGTGGTCGAAGTCGCGGCGGCGACATCGGACTTGCCGAGGATGACGTCGATGCTGTCGCCCCAAGCGTAGATCGGCAGACGGTAGCTCAGGCTGTAGACGCGGGTGCTTTCCGGGCGGTCCAGCGATGAGGTGAAGGCCACGGTGGCGACCTGGTCGCGATTGAACAGGTTGGCATACTGCAGGGCGACGCCGGTGCGGTCACGGCCGGTTGATTCGTTGCCGGTGTTGTCCGAGGTCAGGAACACGGACCAGGGTTTCTGATCCTTGACGGTGACCTTGGCTTCCAGTTCGTCTTCCCCGGCCCCGACGCCGAGGATGACTTCGACTTTCTTGGCCGGATTCTCGTTGGCCAGTTGTACGCTTTCGGACAGGATCCGCGCATTGGGCGTAGCGCCGAGCTTGAGCCCGGGCAGGCTGGCGAGAATATTATCCTGATCGAAAGAGGTGTTGCCGTTGATGCTGATAGCGCTGACCTTGGCTTCGATCACCTGCAGGCGGACGACGCCCTGCGTCAGTTCCTGTTCCGGCGTGGTCACCATGACAGCGCCGTAGCCGCGTTCGCGGTAGGCGCCCTCGACGGCTTCCAGCGCTTTCTGGATGTCGCCATAGACCCGGCCCGGACCGGTATAGGGCGCCACGCGGCGCGCCAGTTCGTCGGCGTCAAGCAACGTGTTCCCGGCCACGTCAAAGCGCATGATGTTGAAGCGGACGGTCTCTTGGCCGAGAACCGGTGACGCGATCAGTACCCCAGAACAAATGCCGGCCAGTACGGCCGCACTCATCCATCTATTGTTCGACATAACCCCCCTCAACTTCAATTTACCGCCACAAGTTGATGAAAAGATTACATACACATTTGTAATTACATGCATATTCGTTATTACATACACATTTATAATTACAAAGGCATTTATTATTATGATTTAAAGCCAGTAAAAAATCAACCATTTCAGAATGGGTATTACTTCAGTAATCCGACCGAAAGAAGTGCAGAGCCGATCGATAAGGGCGTAGTAACTGTATTACCCTCACCTCAGGAGGACTTCGCCTTACCTTCTGGGCGCCTGCGCGGGGATGACGCTCCGAGGAAAACTGGGCCTTGGTCTCTAGTCCTCTTGTGTGGAACGGATACTTCAGCTTTTCCTTAGCCTGAGTCCTTGACCAGCGACAAGAAGTCCTCGAATTTCCCTCCGGCCGAGGGGGCGATCGTCGCCGGGTAGGAATAGCGGATTGGAATCTGCCCGTGCAGCATTTCGCACAGTTTTACCGAGAACAGGGCTTCTGCCTCGCGACTCAGAGGGGCGATGCCGGCCAGGCGCACCTCGATGTCCTGGAGTTGGTGCTGAATGATCTGGATCTGCCTGAAATCGGCGATCGGCTTCAAGCCTTTGTACGAAAACGAAGGCCAATGGCTGCGCCCATCCGGCAAGCGCAGCATGTTCCGTTGCCGCCCGGCGATGCGCCGGATCACCGGCAGGCCGCGGCCGCAGGCGCAGGACGCCCCGGCTTCGGCGTAGTCGCCAATTTCGTAGCGCAACAGCGGCATGGTGAAATTGTGCAAGGTGCTGACGAGGACGCGGCCGATTTCCCCCGGCGCACAGGGCACATCATGTTCATCGACTATTTCGACCAGCAGGTTTTCGGCCTGGACATGGTAACGATCGGCATGCTCAGGACACTGCAGCGCAATGTTGCCGAATTCTTCTGAGGAGTAAACGTCGCTTACCGGCTGTTGCCAGACTTCCAATGCCAGGCTGCGCACCTCATCGGGAAGCATCTCGCCGAAGGTACTCAGTTCGCGCAGCGAAGGTACGCTGATCGCCCTCTCCCGGGCATGCAGCAACAGGCTGCGCAGGTTGCTCGGATAGGTCAGCAGATAGGTGGGCGCTTCGGCCCGGACCCAGTCGAGTTGACGGTCGATGTCGGTCGAACTAAATAGAACGGCCGCCGGCCCGGTGACAAAGGCAGAGGACTCGATCCGCCCCCAGTCGGGAAAGGCGTTGCTCTCGACTTTACAACGGATGGCCACGAATTTCCCCGACAGGTCGCGCCGGTGCCAGAGATGATTGCGCACGATCAGCGCGCTGTTGAAGAGATGCGTCAGTTCGTTGCCCAGCCCCTGTACCGGCATGCCGAGCGATCCGGTCGTGGAATACGGTATCGCCCGACCGTGCTCCTTAGGCGCATTTTTCACCAGCATCTGGTCGTAACACGATTGTACCGTCGCCCGCTTGAGCACCGGCAATGAGAGCCAGTGGGTCTCGTCCAGCCGCTGCCCCGGATTCCAGCCGGCGGCCGCCAGGCGCTCACGATAAAAAGCCGAGTTCTGCCAGAGGAATTCGGCCAGCACGCCAAGCTGCTCGAATTGCCGTTCAGCGAGAACGGCGGGGGTCAGCCACTGGCTTTGCTCAAGCTGAAAAAGCAGCGACAGCAGGTTCGCGCCCGGCGCCGGAACGATTGCCGGCCAGACGACTCCGGTCAGCGCTGTGCGGAATGTCAGCATGGGCTGCAATCACTTCACCCGAATTAGTACAGCCTGGGCATCACTGAATCTGTTGCTTGCCACGTCTCGCTCTCCCGATACGTCAACTCCCGAAGCGTTCAACGTAATAACCCGGCCCCTTGATGGGTGGGGTTATCTCGGGTAATTCTATAGTTTTTTTGATTCAACCGGAGATTGCGTTCCTTCAATTCAAGCGCAAAGAGGAGCACAGAAAGTGTGGGGCAAGGCGTAGTGACGGTCTGGCCCTCACGACCCGCTAAATTTATTCAGCACTCAGCACCGGCGGAACATCGAAATCAGCCGCCGGCAGGCCGCTGAGGTATCGTTCCCACATCATTTCGTACGCACGCTCGATTTCACGGACCCGGCGCTCGGTACAGAACAGTGCTGAAGCGGAGCGATCGCTGACGCGCTGCTGAACGGCCTGCAGCAAGGCCGTGTCCTCAGCCAGCCGGCAGGCGGTTTCGACGTAAGCGGCGCGGCTCTGGGTAATCAGTTCGGGCACGCCGTGGGCGGCCAGAAGGCTGGCCGCCACCCGCTCGACCACCGTCTGGCCGGGAAAGGTGAGCACCGGCAAGCCGGCCGCCAGCGCCTCGATGCAGGTCGTATGCGCGTTGCAGGAAAAAGTATCCAGAAAGAGATCGGCAGACCGGAAACGGGCAATGTGCTCGGCATGCGCCATGCGCGGAGAGAATATCAGCCGCTGCGGATCGATCCCGGCCGTGCCGGCCGTGCGGCGCAGATTACTGCAACTCCTTTCCGTATCGTCGTAGAGCCAGAGCACGGATTGCGGCACGCGCTGCAAAATGCTCATCCAGCAGGCAAAAGTATCCGGGTCGATCTTCCACGGCGCGTTCAGGCAGCAGAAGACGAAGGCATCCTCCGGCAAACCGTATAACGACCGCGGTACCGGCTCGCACGCAGGCGTTGGCCGGTCGTCGCACAGGTAAAGGGTGTTCGGCAAATAGGCGATCTGCTCCTGCCAGTTCGGACGCTCGTCGGAGGGAAGAACAGCCCGGTCGAGCAGCACATAGTCGATCCAGGGTGCGCCCGAGGTCTGCAGATAGGTCAGATAGCTCAGTTGAACGGGAGCCGGGCGCAGGGCGAGCGAAGCGCTGCGGGCATGAAGCGTATAGCCGGAAAGATCGACCAGCAGGTCGATGCCATCAAACGCAATGCGCTGCGCCGTAGCCAGCGCACTGAAATGGCCGACCTCACAGAAGCTGTCCGCACCGTTGATGATTTCGGCACGCCAAGCGCTGTCATCGCCCGGCCCGCTTGAGTATACGAATACCTCGAATCGCTCCCGATCATGCAGACCCGGCAGACGGCTCATCAGGAATGATGTCGCATGTTGCCGGAAATCGCCGGACAGGTAGCCGATGCGCAACTTTCCGCCATGAGAACGCTTGTTTCGAATCAAGGTCTGACCGGCAACGCTGGCACTGATGCGCCTTGCCACATTGCGCGCCAGCGTCAAGCGTATTTCCCCCGGAATCGGCAAGGCGATCCCGAGAAAGGGCAAATCGGGATTGTCAGTTGGAGCGCCATCGGCACCGTCCACCTGGCGCTTGAACAAATCGATGAATTTCTCGCGTTGCGACCAGTCACAGGTGCGATAGGACTCATAGGCGGCAATCAAGGCGATCCGGCCGGCTTCAAGTTCCGGGAATGCCGCCAGTGCATCGGGCAGCAACGGACTGCGAAAGGCCGAGAATTCTGCCGGATGCGCTTCTTTCAGCCGGTCCAGATCAGCACGCGCGGCGGCGACCTCACCGCAGGCCGCCTGAGCCACGGCGGCCGAAATGGCGAAGCGCGTCTCCTCCGGGCGCAAACCTGCGGCCTGCACGTACGCCCGGTACGCCTCGGCAAATCGCCCGTCTGTAATCAGCACTTCGCCCAGATTGAAGGCGAAATCGGCATCGTCCGGCGCGCCTGCCCGTGCCGCCTCGGCGGCGGCCAGCGCCTCCGGAAAACGGCCGGCCGTGACCAGCAGTTGCGGACAATTGAGCAGGACGCCACGATGCAAGGGGTCGATTTCGAGCACCCGCTGGTAACAGTGCAGTGCGGCCTGGGTATCACCCAGCGCCGCCAAAACAACGCCGGTATTGAACAGGGATTGCGGGTTATCCGGCGCAATTTCAAGCGCCACATTGCATGCCAGAAGCGCCGCTTGCGGACGATCAAGCAGGAAACGCAGGGTGGCCACCGCATGCCAGGCCGCCAGATTGACGGGCTCCCGGGCCACCACGGCCTCGAAAACGGCCAGCGCCGCCTCGGGCATCCCGTCCGCGTGCAGCGCAGCACCGGATTCCAGGCCACCGAGGAAATCAGCGCCAGATTCCAGAGCGGCTTGCAAGGCCAGCACAGTTTGCCGCCCTTCCGCTGTCCCTGTTGCTACAATGCCGTCCATCGATAGAAAACCTCCTGATGACCGACATTATCCACATTGTGAGCCGTTTTGACGGCATCGGCGGCACGGAATTCCACGCTGCCTCGCTGGCCGCCGCCTTGCGTCCCTTGGCGCAGGTCAAGCTGTGGGCCGACGAAGCGACTGCGGCCGCCCCACGCTATGGCGCGCAAGCGATCAATACCTTCGGCGGCGCTTTCCCGCGAGGCGGCATCCTGATCATGGTCGGCACGCATCTGCATCCCGGCCTCTGGCTCGACCACGCGCGCCCCGAGCGTCTGGTCGTCATTTGCAACCTGTTCTCGGCACAGCGGATTTTTGCTTTCCTGAGCACGCTCGAACGCCCGACCTTACCGGTGGCCGACCTGGCCTTCATGTCGCAGATGCTGCAACAGGCGATCGGACTGCCGGGCAGGATCAGCCCGACGCTGATCGACCTCGAACGCTTTCATCCCTCCCGTCGCCAACCCACGGAACGCTTCACCATCGGCCGCCACTCGCGCGACGATCCACTCAAGCATCACCCGGATGACGCCTCGCTCTACGCCATGCTCGGCTGGGCCGGCGCTGAAACACGCCTGATCGGGGCATCGCATCTGCAAGGTGCGCTTTCTGGCACGCCTCGCCTGCAGGTATTCCCCGTCGGTTGGCAAGCACCTGATGATTTTCTGGCCGGACTCGATTGTTTTTACTACCGTACGCATCCGGCCTGGACCGAAGCCGGCGGACGCGTGGTGATGGAAGCCCTGGCCAGCGGACTGCCGGTCGTGGCCCACCCCGGCGGCGGCTACGCGGAATGGATAGTCGAGGGCGAAAACGGTTTTCTTGCCGCCACGCAGGAGGGGCTGTACGAGCGCTTGCTTGAACTTAAAACAACCCCCGCTACCGCCACGCACCTCAGCCAAAATGCCCGGAAAAGCGCGGTTCTGCTGTGCGGGGGGGAACGGCGGGCAACTTACCTGAACTGGCTGCTTGGCGCTTGAAGGCCACCGCTCCGGAAACTTTTCCAATTCAGATTCAGAAGGCGAACGGTACAGTTGCCCCTCTTTTGAAGGCAGTCGCTCCGGATACCCAACCCATCGCGGTGGCACTGTCAAACTTGTAAGCCAGACCGGCGTGCGAAGCGTTCGCGCCGGCGAAAAATCCACTGGCGTTAAAAGCAACTGAGGTACATGTCACCGGGCTTGAAACACTGAACGCCGGGCCTGCTCCAGCGGAATTTCCTGATCCGTTCAGGTTATATGTTGTGCCGCCGATGGGGACGTTCAAATTCAGCGCCAGTGACGCTGTACCGGAAAAGAAATTCGCCGTCAGCGTGCCGCTCGGCGCCCCT
>CAIVZW010000604.1 GCA_903910495.1 uncultured beta proteobacterium | reverse complement strand
TTCGTCTTTCACGCCGTGCAGCGGTCCTTGTCAGGTTCGCTGAGTGCTGAATCCGATGTTCCAGGCACAGCGATTCCCGGAATACCGCCTCCGGCCTTTGAAACCGCCCGCCCGAGTTTTGGCAACTGGGCGCCGCGTCAGGAATCCCTGCGCGTCGCCGAAGCCGCCACCAGTGCCTATTATTCCTTCAGCCAGTCGGCACAAGCGGTTTCCGTTTCAGGCCCCACGCCAACGACAGGCGACATACCCCCGCTGGGCTACGCACTGGCGCAACTGTCCGGCATCTACATCCTGGCCCAGAACGCGCAGGGTCTGATTGTCGTCGACATGCACGCGGCCCATGAACGCATCCTCTACGAAAAGCTCAAGACGGCGCTCGACAGCCGGCAGGTGGCAACGCAAGCGCTGCTCATCCCGGCCGTATTCGCCGCCGATGCGCTTGACGTGGCGGCCAGCGAAGAGCACGCCGAGGCCCTGCGCGAACTGGGCTTCGACGTCGCTCCGATGGGGCCGGCACAGCTGGTCGTGCGCGGCGTTCCGGCGCTATTGCAGGCCGCCGATCCAGCGGCTCTGGCGCGTGCACTCCTTGCCGAACTGCGCGAACACGGCGTGACGCAACTGCTAGCCGCCAGGCGCAACGAATTGCTGGCGACCATGGCCTGTCACGGCGCGGTCCGCGCCCGGCGCATCCTCTCTGTGCATGAAATGAACGCCCTGCTGCGCCAGATGGAAGAAACCGAACGCGCCGACCAGTGCAACCACGGCCGGCCGACGTGGGCACAGTTGTCGATGGCCGAACTCGACAAGCTATTCATGCGTGGTCAATGACAAAAGATACCTATGCCATTGAATGTTTAATAGACAAAACAATTGAGCGGCTAAGTTACCTTAAGTCGCATGAGCCGTATAAGTTGTTTCGCATGAATAAAGGCTAACCTGTCGTTCAACACGGACCGGCACGATAAAGCCGCGCAAGCCCGTTAATTCAAATGTTATGCCCAGTGCGATGATTCTATGCTAAGGGCAGTTTTTGAGGGAGGAGAAAATTATGAGCAGGGTTAAAGAAGTTAACTTGTACCGAGCGGTGTCACCGCTGACGAAGCCGATTGCCGATGCCACGCACACAATTTCAGAGATAGCATTTTTGGTCGCCGAAGTCGTACTGGAAAGTGGCATCCGAGGAGAAGGCTATCTCCTGTCCTTCCACTATTCGCCCCATGCCATTGAAGGTGCGATGAAAGACGCGCGCGACTCACTACTGAATCATGGGTACCATGCCTACGAGACTGGCCGGTTCATCAAGGACATCGGCAACGAGCATGAATACTTCGGACAAAACGGCCTACAGAAGTGGGCTGCAGCAATCCTCAACGTTGCCATGTGGGACGCGTGGGCCAAAAAACTCGATCAGCCAATCTGGAAAGTGCTGGGCAATACGGTAGATCGCGTACCCGTGTACGGCAGTGGTGGTTGGTTATCCTACTCCGACGACGAACTGCTGGCCGAGGTACTCGATTACAAGTCCCGCGGACTGCGCGCTGTGAAAATCAAGGTTGGCTCACCTGACCTGGAACGCGATATTGCACGTCTGCGCAAGGTGCGTGAAGCCGTTGGCCCGCACTTGAACATCATGATGGACGCTAACCAGGGAATGTCGTTGCCCAATGCGATCAAACTATCGACGTTGGCAGCAGGAATAGGCATCCACTGGTTTGAAGAACCGATCGTTCATACCGACTTTGCCGGCTACCAATTGCTCCGGCAGAAGACAGGTATCGCCTTGGCAATGGGTGAACGCGAATACGACATGGAGCCGCTCAAGGCATTGATTGAACGCAATGCCCTAGATCTCTGGCAACCCGACATCATTCGTATCGGTGGTGTCGAACCGTGGCGCGAGTCCGCGATGTTGGCGCATGCGAACAATATCCCTGTGCTGCCGCACTACTACAAAGATTACGACGTCCCGCTCTTGTGCACATTGCCCGAGCCCTATGGCGCCGAATCTTTTGACTGGATTGATCCGATCATCGACAACACCATGCGGATCGAGGAGGGTTTCGCTTATCCGCGTCATGGCGCCGGATGGGGTTTCACTTTCGTCAAGAAACATCTGACGGAAATTCAGTAAGGCGACCTCGATGATAGCCGATGTTCTTGAGCATTTCTTTTCGCTCGATGGCCGCGTTGGTATCGTCACCGACGCCTCGTCGGGAATCAAACTGGGCATTGCACACCTGTTAGCGGATACCGGGGCCAAATCTAAAATGAGTCAGGCAACAGCACCCGTGCTCTCGAAGCAGCTGAGAAATATTGGCGCAAAGCC
>CAIVZW010000603.1 GCA_903910495.1 uncultured beta proteobacterium | reverse complement strand
AGCATTGAACCCAGATTGTCCATTAGCCCCAAACCCGTTCGCCCTGAGCCTGTCGAAGGGCCGTTCATGGTTCGACGCCCCGCAGGAAGTCCTCCTGGGGGACAAGCTCACCACGAACGGTTTTTTGCCCCAAATTTCGCCCAATGGACAATCTGGGTTGAACACTATTCACCTTTGCCCTCAATCGCCTTCTTTAGTAGCAGCTTTTCAATCTTGCGGTTCGCACCCTGCAATTTTTTGAAGAGCGCCAGCAGCAAGGCTTTATCAATGCATGTCATGGCCTGGGCATCGGCTTGCAGGCTATCGATGGCGGCTTTATTGAATTCCGCAGCAATAATTTTGTAATCGGCGATCACTGTCGCTGAACTCGAAATGCTCCCATTGGCAAAAAACACACCCTCTCCGATGCATTCGCCAGTGTCTATCGTCCCAACCAGCTTGCCGTTGCGGTACGCTTCAGCGGTACCGCGCAGGATGACATAGAAGGCCTTTGTTTCGTCGTCCTGCGAAGTCAGGCAAACATCCGAATAAAATGTCCTGATTTGTGCCATATCCGAGATGCGCATCAGCCATTCATCGGGCACCGGAGCGAAGAATGAACAACTGCGCAGTGTTTTGAATCGAACCGCAGAGTCTTCAACGAGAAGCTTGGCGAAACTGGAAAAATTGTCTTCGATGGCGGCGAACTCGTCCATACACTCTCCTTATCTGGCGAACAGCCTGTTTATGCCTTTGGTGGCGCTGGCCGATCAGACAGTTCCAGCGTAAGCGGAACCGCTTTTGCCGCCACCGCTTCTTCAGCCGCCTTATTCATAGCCACTTTTTTCAGAGCCAGTTCCTTCAGGGCCGCGTCTTCTTCTTCTTTTTTCTTGGCGGCTTCCTTCTCCTTGTCCACCTGGCCATCAAAAGTCAAACCGGAGGATTGGCTGCCCGCATCACCGCCCAGCACTTCCTTGGTGAATCGCGCACTTTGCAACTTCAGGCGCAACATCAGGTCGCCCTTGGCATCTGAATTGAGCTGCAATTCCTGCAGAGAAATTTCGCCGGCGTCGTACAGTTCATACAGGCACTGATCGAAGGTCTTCATTCCCTGTTCGACAGATTTCTTCATTATCTCTTTCAACCCCCCGACCTCTCCCTTAGCAATCGCATCCCTTGACGATGCCGTACTCAACAGAATCTCGATTGCGGCAGCACGCCCTCCGGAGATCTTGCGCACCAGGCGCTGGGAAATGATGGCGCGCATGTTCAGCGAGATGTCGTTCAGCACCTGCTCACGCTTTTCGATGGGGAAAAAGTTCACGATGCGGTCGATTGCCTGGTTGGCGCTGTTGGCATGCAGCGTCGCCATGCAAAGATGCCCGGTCTCGGCAAAATTCAGCGCATATTCCATCGTTTCCTGATCGCGAATCTCGCCGATCAGAATGACGTCCGGGGCTTGGCGAAGTGAATCTTTAAGCGCGTCAAACCATCCTACCGTGTCAACGCCAACCTCGCGATGGGTAACGATGCAATTGATGTGGGTATGCACGTATTCGACCGGGTCTTCGATGGTGATGATGTGGCCGTGCGTTTCACGGTTGCGCACCCCCAGCATCGCCGCCAGCGTGGTCGACTTGCCCGACCCGGTGCCGCCCACCAGCAGGACCAGCCCACGTTTTTCGAGAACAACGGACTTCAGGACTGGCGGCAGATTCATCTTGTCGAAATCGGGAATTTCGGTGGTGATGACACGGATCACCATTCCGGGGTGCTGCTGCTGCGTGAATACGTTGATCCGGAAACGACCGATACCTTCCAGCGAAATGGCGAAGTTCGAGCCTTTGCTATCAATATAGTTTTGCCACTGTTTCTCGGTCGAAATGGAGTGCGCCATTTTTTGCGTTTGTTCTGCAGTGAGTGGCGTGTCATTGAGTTTGGTGATTTTGCCGTTCAGCTTGACTGCTGGCGGGAAGCCCGCAGTTATAAACAGGTCTGAACCCTTCATTCCTACCATTGTGGTCAGCATCCTATGCACCACGCCCCGGTACTGCGACTTTTCTTGTTGTTCCATGACCAACCTCATCTAGTTAATGATTCGCCTTGACCGACAGGGTCAGGCTATTTCAGTAGATATTCCGGTTGCTTGCCAAGCTGAATTCACCAAGTACTGAATTCTATTCTAGCGCTTCCGGCGCTGTATCACGATGATGAAACTTCCTTGCCCTCTCCTCCCCAATGGCATTCGTATATGGAACAACCAAAAGGAGGAGATACTTGAGCATTCTTGAGCCGTTGCCGTTCCCATTTGCATTTAAACATGTATGTCCGTCCCTGCTGCAAACAGCCAACAATCGATTAAAAACCACCGCCACACTTTTTCTTGCTGCCCACGTATGACTGTATATATTTACAGTACTCTAGGAAGCTGCCATGAACCCGCGTTATATTTGCCCGTATTGCATGCAAATCATCGTTCTGCTTCAATCTCCGATACGGTGATTCCAGTCACGGCGGTCATTTGAGTGATCAGAACGTCGCTCCAGCCACTTGAGCAAAATCGCGTAAAGCACATCCGGGCTAAACGGCTTGGCAATGAAATCATTCATCCCGGCCTCAAGGCAGCGTGCCCTGTCCTCGGCAAAGGCATTGGCCGTCATCGCCAGAATGGGAGTTTTCTGGCAACCCGGCAGATCCCGGATTTGCTGCGTGGCTTTGACCCCATCCAGATTCGGCATCTGCATGTCCATCAGGATGGCGGCGTAGGTCGTTTCCCTGGCTTTGATCAGGGCTTGCTCTCCGTCTTCGGCCGTATCGACAGTCAATCCGATGTCTTCGAGAATGAATTGCGCCACTTCTAGGTTTAAGGGCTCATCATCGACAATCAGAATACGGCGACCCTGATGCTGTTGGCGGATAATAGTCTCGGCGTCGGTCGTCGCCGGTCTAGGATTGGCTTCCGGGTCTGTCGTCTTGGCCAATCGCACGGTTAACCAGAAGGTGCTGCCAACCCCCAGTGTGCTTTCAACCCCGGCTTCTCCACCCATCAGTTCGGCCAGGCGTCGGGTGATCGCCAGGCCCAGTCCGGTTCCGCCATAGTGGCGCGTCGTCGAGTTGTCAGCCTGTTCAAAAGCGGTGAACAGCCGGGTGATCGTTTCGGGGTCAATGCCAATCCCGGTATCCTGAACCTCGAAGCGAACATGGACGGAATCGGCATTTTCGTCCAGCTTGACGCTACGTACCGTGATGCTGCCGGTTTCGGTGAATTTGATGGCGTTGGATACATAGT
>CAIVZW010000602.1 GCA_903910495.1 uncultured beta proteobacterium | reverse complement strand
GACTACATGGTCGGTACCATGATCGAAACCCCGCGTGGCGCGCTGATGGCTGACAGCATCGGCAAGCAGGCTGAGTTCTTCTCGTTCGGTACCAACGACCTGACCCAGATGACGCTTGGTTTCTCGCGTGACGATATCGGCAAGTTCCTGCCGCACTATCTCAAGGAAGGTATGTACGACGTGGATCCCTTCCAGTCGATTGACCAGAAGGGTGTCGGCCAACTCGTGAAGATGGCTGTCGAGAAGGGGCAATCGGTTCGCCCGGACATCAAGCTCGGCATTTGCGGTGAGCATGGTGGAGATCCGGCCTCGATTGACTTCTTCCATCGCGTTGGCCTTGCTTACGTGAGCTGTTCGCCGTTCCGCGTGCCGATTGCGCGTCTGGCCGCCGCCCAGGCTGCGATCAGGAATTAGACTTGTTTTGAAACAACAGGTAATACGCCAGCTTTAACGAGCTGGCGTTTTTTTTGCCTCAGTTTTTCAGCGGTAGCTTCAGGCGCGCGATCAGGCCGCCGCCATCCCTGGGCAGCAGTTCAAGTGTTCCATCATGCAGGCGCGCAATCCGTTCGACAATCGCCAGGCCGAGTCCGGTGCCTGTGGCGTTGGAGCGGGCAGTTTCAAAACGGGTGAAGGGACGTTTCAGGCGTTCTATTTCACTTTCAGGGATGCCGGGGCCACGATCAAGAACATCGATCATGAGTTCGCCGCTTTCGACACGGGTTCGAAGCCCGATCTGATCACCCCCGTACTTGCGGGCATTTTCCAACAGATTGACCAGTGCCCGGGTCAGTGCCTGACGGTAGATCAGTACTGCCGGTATTTCACCCAGAGACATGAATGGCGTGCCTGATACACGTCCTTGGGTGTTACCGACCTGTGTCACCAGCGCGTTGATGTCAGACAGTTCAGCCTGCTCGGAGCTCTCGCCACGGGCATAGTCAAGGAACTGCGCAATGATGGCATCCATTTGTTCGATATCGGCAATGACGCCATTGCGTGCCTCGTTGTCGATGATCGACATTTCCGATTCCAGACGCAGGCGTGCGAGCGGTGTTCTCAGGTCGTGCGAGATGCCGGCGAGTACCTCAGCGCGCTCGGTGTCGATACGCCTTAGGTTCTCAGACATTCGATTGAAGGCCTCGGCAAGCTGCTGCAGTTCTATGGCACCGCGTTCGGGTATGGGATCCGGGTGTTTGCCACGGCCGACTTCTCTGGCAGCGCTGGCCAGCGCGCGCAGAGGCAGGGTGACGCGTGAGACGATCAGCCAGGCGACCAGCAATGCCAGGGTCAGCGAAGCACCTCCCCAGCCGAGCCAATGCCAGGGGAAATCACTTTCAGCGTGCTCTCCGGGCAGCATCAGCCAGTAGTCATCATCATCGGTATCGCCAACCGAGAAACTGACCCAGATGCCTTTCTGTCCGTTGACCATGCCGGCAAACCGGGTGCCTGGTCCAAGCTGTGACCGGGCGGTGTCGTACATGACACGGAAGAAAAAAGTATCCGGCAAGTCTTCGATGGCATCGCTGCGTTCGGCCGGGTAAAGATGAACACCTTCGCTCTCTGCCAGGTCGCGGAGCAGTGCCAGTCGCTTGGCCGGATCCGCTGCAACGAGTGCAGCATGGGTGAGGTTGACGACACTGACCGTAAGCTGCGCCAACTGACGGGCGCGAGGTTCGCGTTCGGCCAGTCCGAACAGGGTGAGCCAGGTCGCGACGCAAACGACAATAAGCAGGCTGACGAGCAGAAAGGTGCGAACCAGAAGTGTTCGTGGAAACAGCCGTTGCAACAGGGTCACTTGGTCTGGCCGTCAGGAATGAATACGTAGCCGAAGCCCCAGACGGTTTGCAGATAGCGAGGGTTGGCAGGATCGGGTTCGACCAGTTTGCGCAGACGCGAAACCTGAACGTCAATAGCCCGGTCAAAGGGGCCTTGTTCCCGGCCTCGTGCCAGTGACATCAAGCGGTCGCGCGAGAGGGGCTGGCGCGGATGTTCGAGCAACACCTTGAGCACCGCAAACTCGCCGGTAGTCAGGGGCAGGACTTCACCATCTTTTTTCAGCGTACGGGTAGCCAGATCAACTTCAACATTGCTGAAAGCGATTGTTTTGTCTTCGGTGGTGGGCGAACCCGGTACAAGCGTTCCACGCCGACGCAAAACGGCCTGAATACGTGCCACCAGTTCTCGTGGATTGAATGGTTTTGGCAGGTAATCGTCGGCGCCCATTTCAAGGCCGACGATACGGTCAATCTCATCGCCTTTGGCGGTGAGCATGATGATGGCTTGCTGCGGTTCACTGGCGCGCAGGCGGCGGCAGATCGAAAGCCCGTCCTCGCCCGGCAGCATCAGATCAAGAACAATCAGATCGAATGTTTCGCGTGTCAGCGATTTGTCCATCGCCTCTGCATTCTCTGCCGTTCTGACGACAAAACCCTGTTCGCCGAGATAGCGTTGCAGGAGGTCGCGCAGTCTTTTGTCGTCGTCGACGACAAGAATTTTTCGTTCAGCCATGCGCGAATCGTAACCGGAAAGCCTTCCTTGCGGGAAGGGGCAACTATCTCTTTATCTCGACGCCCATCATTTTTGACTGCGGATACAAATTATTACAACTTGCGTAAAATAGCGCGAACCCTTGTTACATCAGGTTTGCATACTGACGTCAATGTTGCTGAACAAGCCGTGGTGATTCCGGGAAAGGCGGAAGGGGTGCACAATGGGATGAGTTATCCTGCACAAGTTAAGTTGTTGCAGTCAATGCTGGACAGATTAAGGCATTCCGAATTGTCCGTAAGCGAATTCCAGGGTGTGGTACAGGTTATTGAGTGGATGCAGGTAGAACAGAAGAAACTGGGTATTGGAGAATCGGCTTGTGATGGTTTCGGTCAAACGGATGTTCAATGGCTGTATGGCCGCCGTGCTTGCATTGGCACTGGTGGTGCCGTTCGCGCACGCCAATTTGGTGAGCGTCCGAAATGTTCGAGAAGGCAATCGACAGGGTACCGGGCAGTATCAGCAGCATAATCCGCGAGAAGTCCAGCGCCAGGAATTCCAGCGCAAAGAAGGTGGCGAAGAACAGCGAGCACAGCGTCTTTCGCCGGAGGAACGCCGCCAGCTACGGCGCGACATCAAGGATGCCGGGCGCGAGATCTACCCGCCACGTCGTTAGTTGCCGGTACTATTCGTACGGCGTTCTCGACACCGAAAACTTCATGAGTTTCAGTGCGTAAATCAGATTAATCGCCAACCACTTAGCACGAGCCGCCTGAACCCGAAAAAATTCCTGGTCCGGATGACAAAAGAGCCCTCTTCAGGAAAACAGCTCGGCACATAAACGGTGGCGCTCTGCATCGTTTGCTTTGTATAGTCCGAGAGCTTTCTTGGCTCGCCAAAATTGATTGACGGGCAATCCGTTATATCAAAACAG
>CAIVZW010000601.1 GCA_903910495.1 uncultured beta proteobacterium | reverse complement strand
TCCGAATAGCGCAGTCAGTCCGAGGCCATCGGGCGCAATCTCTATGAGATGGCCGAGCTGAAGGTGCCGATCATCGACAACGTGATCTGCGAGGGCGGGTCGGGCGGCGCGCTGGCGATTGGCGTCGGCGACGTGGTGCAGATGCTGCAGTACTCGACCTACGCCGTGATCTCGCCCGAAGGCTGTGCGTCCATCCTCTGGAAGAGTGCCGAAAAGGCCAGCGAAGCGGCTGAAATCATGGGTATCACGGCAGCACGCCTGAAAACGCTCGGACTGATCGACAGGATCGTCAGCGAGCCGCTGGGCGGCGCGCATCGTGACCCCGCGGCGATGGCGCTGAACCTCAAGAAAGCCTTGCAGGACGCCCTCAAGCAAGTCAGCGCCCTGTCGGTCAGCGAGCTGCTGGAGGCCCGCTTTGTCCGTCTGATGGCCTATGGCCGCACCAAAGAGCAAGCCGTCCGCTGAGCGGCGCGTCGGGCCTGTGCAAGCCGCAGCAGCGAACCCGCTCGTCAGCATCCTCTCTGCATTTCTCGCCAAGCGGCTGACCGCGGATTCAGGCCGCTCGCGCCTGTGCGTTGCCTTTTCCGGGGGACGCGATTCGGCCGTACTGTTGCATGCGCTCGGCCGGCTGAGGGACTCCGGCGGCATGCCATTCACTCTCTCTGCCGTGCACGTGCATCACGGCATCAGTCCCAATGCCGATGCGTGGGCGGAGTTCTGTGCCGGGTACTGTTCGCGTTGCGCCGTGCCGCTCGACATCGTGCGTGTCGACGTGCCGCGCGACAGCGGCGAAGGGCTGGAGGCTGCCGCGCGCCGGATGCGGCAGGCCATATTTGCCGAGTGTGACGCCGACTGGCTGGCGCTGGCGCATCATCGCGATGATCAGGCGGAAACGGTGTTGCTCAACCTGCTGCGCGGCGCCGGGATCGCCGGTGCGGCCGGCATGCTGGCCGAGCGTCCGCAGCCGCGCGGGCCGGTTCTTGTCCGGCCGCTGCTCGACGTGCCGCGGTCGCTGATCGAGGACTATGCCGCCGAACATGGCTTGAGCTGGATCGATGACGAAAGCAACGACGATCTTCACTACCGTCGCAATTACCTGCGACGCGAGACGCTGCCCCAGCTGGAGGAGAAATTCCCGGGCGCGCGCAAATCACTGGCGCGGGCGGCCAGCCACTTCGCCGAAGGGGCATCGCTGCTCGACGATCTGGCGGCTATCGATCAGGCTGCGCTGCTCGGCTTGTCAGGTCGTATCGGCTTGGCCGGATTCAATGCGCTGGCGCCGGCCCGCGCCCGCAACCTGTTGCGTTTCGTCTGGCTTGAGGCCGGTTTTTGTGCGCCAGATACGCGCTGGATCGACGAGGCGCTCAAGCAACTCGCAACGGCCAATACGCTTTCGGAAACCTGTCTGGCAACGCCCGATGGCGAGTTGCATGTCTATCGCGGAGAGTTGCATATCATCGGCCATTGCCAAGCTGTGCCTGCGGCGCCCTTGCCCTGGTCGGGAGAAAGCGAACTGCCGTGGGCGGGCGGGAGAGTACGGTTCGAGCCGACGACGGGTTCGGGGTTCCGCCGCAACCTGCTCGATGCGGGCAATGTTCTGCTCGGCTCACGGCAGGGTGGTGAACGCCTTCAACCCAACGCCAAACGGCCGCGCCGTAGCCTGCGCAACCTGCTCCAGGAAGCCGCCATCCCGCCTTGGCAACGCACGCGCCTGCCATTTCTGTGGAGCAACGGGCGACTGCTCTGGGTTGGCGGTCTGGGTGTCGACGCAGCTTTTGCCTGTGCGCCGGGAGAAGACGGAATCCTGCCCATCTGGGATTCCGGGTTTCCATAAAATCTCTTTGATTCTTCCGCAAACGACCCGTTGTTGCCTGATGACGTCTGCAACAGTTACGGCGGCTCTTTGATTTTCAAGCTGCCGGTCACTGAATTCTTCCGTCAGCCTCCCATTCGGTCAAAGCGTCATTGTCGGTTATAAAGATAACGCGCCACAGACTTCCTTAACCTATTGATACGGGCAGCGGAATCTCTTCTTTCAGAACATGACCTCCGTTTTTGTAACCACAATATCCGAGAAGATGACAAAGCGATCCGAGTGCTTATGAGAATACTGACGCCAGTTACTCAGCCGGCGTCAATACCTTCAGGAGAGAAGTCGGAACGAAAGTCTTGAATCTGAGTTTCAGGTTTTCATGATCCGCGCTTGCTCTCCACGCGGCAGAGGCTTCCTCGCTCTCGAATTCGAGCTGCATCTGGTACGCATACGGTTCATCAGCAAAGCGAAAAAGGCGCGCGGATACAAAACCGGGCTGCCGCGCCATGGCGATTCGATATTCCTTGTTCCAGAAGAACTCGAAACTCTCCCGGGATGATCCGGGTGCAATACTGAAAGAAACTTGCCGCACGATCATAAAACCTGTCCTCGCAAATCCAGATCATATGGCTCAGAGATTATCTCTTGACCCGCCCGGAAGCGTCGCCTTTCATGAG
>CAIVZW010000600.1 GCA_903910495.1 uncultured beta proteobacterium | reverse complement strand
TCATCGCCGGGGTGACCGCTCCGGCCGGCAAGCGCATGGGCCACGCCGGCGCGCTGATTTCCGGTGGTGCCGATACCGCCGACGCCAAGCTGTCCATCATGGAGGAATGCGGGTTCAAAGTGACCCGTAACCCGTCGGAAATGGCCAAGCTGCTCAAGAGCCTGCTTTAGCTTTCGAAGAGTCAAGTGCGAGGCGTCAGGAACAGCAGCATTCCTGACGCCTCGGTTTTTCGGCTGTCCGCAGGGAACGAAGGGCTATTGCCCTATAAGTCAAACCCCGTATTGAGTAACCGCCTTGCGCATCCTCACGATAACCGAATTCAGGTAGTCGACCGTATTGCTTGTCTGGTTGACCACCTCAACGTTCTGTTCCGTCATGTTCGCCACGCGTTCAACATTCTGGGCTAGTTCGATCATGGCCGATTGTTGTTCGTTTGAGGCGTGGGAAATCTCCCCAACCATTTCTGTCGTCTTGGCCATTTCCAGGTTGATCTGACGTAGCGATTCTTCCGTGGCATTGACCAGATGAACCCCTTCGGAAACTTGCTGTGCCCCTGAGCGCATGCCGTTCACTGCCGTTTGCGTTGCGCTTTGGATGCTTTGGGTCATTTGGGCAATCTCTTGGGTCGCCCGGGTTGTCCGTTCGGCGAGTTTGCGCACTTCGTCAGCCACAACCGCAAAGCCGCGTCCGGCCTCTCCGGCACGAGCGGCCTCAATGGCAGCATTGAGAGCCAACAGGTTGGTCTGGTCGGCAATTTCCTTGATAACCCCTGTGACGCGGCTGATTTCCTCGGAGCGCTGACCGAGGGATTCGACTTGTTCGGCGGACTGACGAACCGTATCGGCCAGCGAGCCGATGGTTTTGCTGGCATTCTTCGTGATTTGGGCGCCTTCGCGCGATACTTCCCCGGTATGGGTTGCCGTTTCCATGGTTGTTTTGGCGTGTGCGGCCACTTCGCCGATTGACACAGTGACCTGCTCGATTGCGGCGGCAGCCGACGAGGTGGCTTCGCTCTGCTTTTGTGCAGAGAGATGCGAATTTTTTATCCCCGAATTGACATCATTGGTGGCGAATGAGACCTGTTGGGCAATGTCGGCAATTCCCTGGATGGTCGCCTGTACTGAGGAAACGAATTCGTCCGCTTTACGGGCAATGTGGCCAATCACGTCGCCACGGTCAATGGTGAGGCGTCTGCGTAGGTCGCCTGTCGATAACACCTCTTCCATCCACTGTGCCGTATGATCCAGGTCGCGCGTGGTCAGCGGAACGTAGACGAGGAGAAAATAGAGGGCGTAGATCACAGTTGCTGCGGCAATTGCGATGGCCAGGGTGTCGGGAAAAGTCGGACCCCCAAACTGGTCACTCAAGATTTTGATGGCCGGCAGAAGTGCCATCAGCCCGGCCAGGATCATTTGCGAACGCAGCGAAAGCAGCTTGAGAATCCATGCCGGGCGGTTCTTGACCACCCGGCCGTTTTCGATACGGATGGACTGGTTGCCGTCTTTGATGCGTTTGTAGGCACTTTCTGCGCTGGCAATTTCCTCGCGAGTCGGCCGGGAGCGCACGGATTGATAGCCGACCAGTTGGCCGCTCTCGCGGACCGGCGAGACGCTGGCGACCACCCAGTAGAAGCCGCCATCCTTGCGCCGGTTCTTGACGATGCCTCGCCACGGGCGCCCGGCCTTGAGGTCATGCCACAGATCGGCAAAGGCTTCGGGCGGCATGTCCGGGTGGCGCACCATATTATGCGCCTGCCCGATCATTTCTTCGCGGGCGTAGTTACTGATCCGGGCGAAAGCTTCATTGGCCTCGACAATAACGCCCTTGAGGTCAGTGCTCGAGTAAATGAATTCACCTTCGGGTAAAAGAGTTTCAACGTTGGTTACCGGCAGGTTGATTTTCATATGCCTCCTTTGTCCTCGAGATCAGATTAAGCTGTTTCGCCCGTCATAACTAATATGCTGTCTGCAATCCGTATTTAGCCCAGATGCCCGTGGGTGATTGAATTGGGTCGACTCGCCCCCTGTTTAGAGGCTATCAAGCTTATCGCTAGCAACACCTCATGATACTTTTTAAGTGTATTTGATAATCGGTGTAATTGCTATTTGCTTGATGCGCAGGACTACGGAGTTCCTCCCGGTTCGAGAAGACGGTGCC
>CAIVZW010000599.1 GCA_903910495.1 uncultured beta proteobacterium | reverse complement strand
TGGAATCCTACCCATACTGGTTTCAGCCGCAGACAGGCAGCATGCTCGAGCTGCTGGCAGGTGATCCGTCCCCGATCGGGCAAGTGCGCAGCATGCAAGCCTGCTTCGGCTTTACGCTGGCCAATCCGCAATCCAACATCCGCTCAAACCCCGAGCTTGGCGGGGGGGCACTATTGGACGCCGGCAGCTATCCCTTGAGTCTGATTCGCCTGGTGATGGGCTGTGCCCCGGTTAGCGTAACGGCTATTGCGACATGGACAGACACCGGTGTGGACATCAACACGATGGCAACCCTGCTTTACGCGGATGGGCGACGAGCACAGATGTCATGTGCAATGGATACGGCCAATCATCGGCGGGCAACCATCATGGGCTCCCATGGCACGATCGAAACTGAATATCTGAACCACACCGGCGATGACGATCAACAACCGTGGGGCTATCTTTCGAGCCAGTTGCGTGTGCGCAAAGGTATCGCCTTTTCCATTCCGTTTGAAGAAATTCACGCACCGACCGGCAGCGGGTTCAGATTTGCCGCTGAGGGTTTTGCCAAAGTCATTGCAGACCGGGACTACGCAGCCATCGAGCGGGCAGCATCGGCAAGCATCGACATCGCCGCGACGCTGGAAGCCATCGCCAAGAGTGCCCGCACTGGCAGATTGGTGACCTTGTCCACGTGATTCGTGCTGGGCCCGGTGCCTTTTAAAGGGTATTGCTGTACGGTCGGCAAGATTCTGCGAACCTTCGCACTGCGCTGTCCCCAGGTTGGTCTTGATCACCATGCGTAAGCTACGGTCCAGAATATCGGCCGCGCTCGGCCCCGCTTGTACTGAACACCTCGATCAGCGTGGAACAATTCACGCTGTCGACCATTCCTGAGCTCCGGGGATAGTCTTCGAACAGGATGGTTCATGTCCATGATCAAGAAAGGGTTGATTTATTCTTCAACCTCGTTTCTAATCGGTTCTCACGTTTTGTTTCCTGAGCTTACGACCATGCCTTCTTTTGACGCAAACGCCTTTGCAATGCTTATCGCCCTGGCGATGGCCACGCTGGCGCTCGTCATTACGATCGGTGTGCTGCCGGTAGTACGCGTAGTCAGCGTAGTACGGGTACCCAGCGCACCGTCGAGGGCCGGAAGAAGATAAGTCGAAGCGTAAAACGACCGCAGATTCCCAAACCCCCGCCGGTGCAAACCGAGCGGGGGTTTTTCTTTTTGAACTTCCAAACGGCGAAACCGCTCACAGCAGCACTTTAAAGGAGAAGTTGATGACCAGCCCCCAGACCGAAACGCTCAGCGGCGCACAGATCGTCGTGCGCCTGCTTGAAAGACAGGGCGTGCGACGACTCGCCGGTATTCCCGGCGGTCCCATCCTGCCGTTCTACGATGCACTGTCGCAATCGACGCTGATCGAGCACGTGCTGGCCCGCCACGAGCAGGGCGCCGGCTTTATGGCCCAGGGCATGGCACGCGTCACCGGCGAGGTCGCCGTCTGCGTGTCGTCTTCCGGCCCCGGCGCGACCAATCTGCTGACGGCGATTGCCGATGCCAAGCTCGATTCGATCCCGCTGGTGGCGATCACCGGGCAGGTATCCAGCGCGCTGATCGGAACGGACGCTTTCCAGGAGGTCGATACCTACGGCCTGACGATCCCGATCACCAAGCACAACTTTCTCGTCGGCTCGACCACGGAATTGCTCGACGTCATCCCGCGTGCATTTCGCCTTGCCGCTTCCGGGCGTCCCGGTCCGGTGGTCGTTGATATTCCCAAGGATGTGCTGCTGCAACGCATCGAGATCAGCGCATGGCCAGCGCCGGGTGTGGCCGATTGCGCACCGGCGCCCGACGCGGAGCTGATCGCCACTGCTGCAGCCATGATCAACGCCGCCGAACGTCCGGTCCTGTATCTGGGCGGTGGCGTGGTCCATTCCGGTGCTTCCGCGCTGGCCGTGGAACTGGCCGAGAAAGCCAGCCTGCCGAGCGTGATGACGCTGATGGCCCTCGGTGCGATGCCCGTCGATCATGCGCTTTCGCTGGGCATGCTTGGCATGCACGGTGCGCGCTGCACCAACCTGGTGATGGACGAATGCGATCTGCTGATTGCCGTCGGTGCGCGCTTCGACGACCGCGCGACGGGCAAGGTAGCGGCCTTCTGCCCGCAGGCCAGGATCATCCACATCGATATCGATCCGTCCGAACTCGACAAGATCAAGACGGCGCATGTCGGCGTCCGGGGCGACGTGAAGGCGGTGCTCGACGTGCTCGTGCCGCAGGTCAGCGCCCGTTTGCGCCAGACCTGGCTATCGCGCGTGGCCGAACTCAAGGCCGATCATCCGCTGCGCATGCCGGGAATCGACGACCCGCGCAGCCATTACGGCCTGATCCATGCCGTGGCCAATTGTCTTGACGACGAAGCGACGATCGCCACCGACGTCGGACAGCACCAGATGTGGGTAGCGCAGGCGTATCCGCTGCGCCGGCCGCGCCAGTGGCTGACTTCGGGCGGGTTGGGAACGATGGGTTTCGGTCTGCCGGCGGCGATTGGCGCGGCGTTGGCCGAACCGCAGCGGACGGTCGTCTGCTTCTCGGGGGACGGCAGCATCCTGATGAACATCCAGGAATTCGCCACGGCGGCCGAAGAAGAGGCCAACGTGAAAGTCGTGCTCATGAACAATTACTCGCTTGGTCTGGTCTTTCAGCAGCAGACGATGTTCTACGGCGAGCGCATCTTCGCTTCGAAGTTCAAGGGCGTGCCCGACTTCATCAAGGTGGCCGAAGGCTTTGGCTGGCAGACGCTGGATCTCGATCAGGCGGACGATCCTGTTGCCGCGCTCGGCAAGGCACTGTCGTCACGCGGCCCGATGCTGATCCACGCCAGCATCGACAGGCGCGAGCAGGTTTTACCCATGGTTGCGCCGGGTGCGGCCAACAAAGACATGATCGGAGGCTGAAGATGAATTCCATTACCAAAACTGAAAACCGCGCGCTCGCCCATACGGTGCTCGAACTTGATGTGAATAACCACGCCGGCGTGATGGCACATGTGGTCGGCATGTTCTCGCGCCGTGCCTACAACGTTGAAGGCATCCTCTGCATGCCGGTGGGCGATGGGGCGACCAGCCGCATCTGGCTGACCGTCAATGAAGACGCCCGTCTTGAGCAGATGGTGAAACAACTGGTGAAGCTTGAAGACGTACTCGCCGTGCGTCGGCACGGGGCCGAGCACGAGGTGTTCGAGCGGCTGGGGGAGTTTTTCCAGTAGCCGGGAATACTTCATTTGCGCTGTGGGTCGGCCTGAAGGCCGGCCCACAAGGACGTCGGAATCTGTTGGACGATCCGGGTTAAACAGAATGCCAGTTCGAAAGTGAGCAGGGCAATCGATCTTGGGGTCACGCAGGCCGACGAGGCGGCGCTGGTGTCGGCGGATGTCGATGCCCAACAGTTATTCAAACGCAAAACGTTCAAATTCTTGATAAGAATACGGGCACGGAACAACTCCACGTAATATCTTTAATGACGTGTGGATTCTCCTGTCCGGGTCGCCTTTTCAATTTTCAATAATTCGGGCAGTGCCATTGGCTTCGCATGCAATTACCTTGGGCATTCAGGCCAGCGCTACAGGCCTGGCGAGCGGATCATGCGCTTATGGAGAACCTTTCGCTGAACTCGGATTCAAAGCAAACTGCGACTACTCGTCTGGGCGTGCTTATTCATCGCGACCATCATG
>CAIVZW010000598.1 GCA_903910495.1 uncultured beta proteobacterium | reverse complement strand
TGGTAATAAATTACCTCAACAAGACGGTCGACTGTTGCTCAGAACGCTTGGTCCCAGCGTATCGATAAGCGAATCGCGGCGTTGATCAGGCCGACCATGCTATAGGTCTGCACGAAATTCCCCCACAGTTCGCCGCTATCGGGGTCGATGTGCTCGGCGAGCAATCCATGGCGGTTGCGGCAGGACAGTAGTTTTTCGAAGAGCATCCGCGCTTCTTCGCGACGGTCCAGTGCCGCGAGGGCATTGATGTACCAGAAAGTGCACACGATGAAGGCATTTTCCGGTTCGCCAAAGTCATCCTTTTCGACGTAGCGAAAAATAAAATATCCGCGTCGCAAGTCCTTCTCGACGGCAGCGACGGTGGCGGCAAAGCGCGGGTCCGCGGCATCGAGGAAACCGACCTCCGCCAGTAGCAGCAGGCTCGCATCCATCGCTTCACCGTCGAAGGTCGAGACGAAGGCCTGGCGCGCTTCGCTCCAGGCGCGACCACAGATGGTCTCGTGGATAAGGCGCGCGTGATGGCGCCAGTAGGCGGCGCGCTCGCTCAGATCCAGCTGAGCCGCAATCAGCGCCAGACGGTGACAGGCAGCCCAGCACATCACGGCGGAAAAAGTATGCACGCGCGCGCTGCCGCGCAGTTCCCAAAGGCCGGCATCCGGTTGATCGTGACATCGTATGGCCTGTTCCCCCAGCAATTCGAGACGAAGAAACAATGCTTTATCACCCCTGCGCGTGAGTCGCTGGTCGAAAAAAATATGCGTTACGGCGAGGATGGCCGAACCATATACGTCGTGCTGCACCTGCCGATAGGCCAGATTGCCAACGCGCACCGGTCCCATGCCGCGATAGCCGGGCAAGGTGGTGACTTCACGTTCCACCAGATCGGCGCGACCGTCAATGCCGAATACCGGTTGCAGCGTACAACCGGTGGCGTCAGCCGCAATGTTGACGATGTAGGCGAGATAGCGCTCCATGGTGCGCGTCGCACCGAGCCGGTTAAGGGCGTTGACCACGAAATAGCTGTCGCGCAGCCAGCAGAAGCGGTAATCCCAGTTGCGCCCGCTGCCTTCCGCCTCGGGGATCGAAGTGGTCAATGCAGCGACAATCGCGCCGGTGTCGTCGTAGGCGTTGAGTTTGAGTGTGATGGCGGCGCGGATTACCGCCTCCTGCCACTCGTAAGGGATGGCGAGCGTGCGCACCCACTCGCGCCAGTGTCGCGTCGTCTCCTCAAGGAAACGGCGACCGACATCGCTGGCGGCTTCATTGACGGTTTCGTCGGCGCCGAGCAGCAGCGTCACGATGTCCTCAAGGAAGAACGATGTTTCCTGCAAGATGGTGGTTACCGAAGCATCGGTCGTCAGGCGCAGCGTGAGCCCTGGCGCCACATAGCGGACATGATTGCTGCCCCAGGTCATTTCCGGCCGGCCGGCACCCTCGCCGCAGGCCGGGCGCAGGCGCAGCGTCAGGCGCGGGCTGCCGCCCAGGCGCTTGATCCGACGTACCAGCATCATCGGGCGGAACATGCGCCCGTATTGACCGAAGCGCGGCGCAAAGTCGGTGACTTCGACGCTGCCGCCATGAGCGTCGTAAAGGCGCGTCACGAGAATCGCCGTATTCTCGAGATAGTGCTGCTCGCTTCGTTCGCAATCGGCAAGCTCGATGGCGAAAAAGCCGAAATCATCCGAATCCTTGAGCAGCGAGCAAAATACCGGGTCGCCATCGAAACGCGGAAAGCAAGCCCATACAAGCTTCGCCCGCGCATCGATCAGCGCGCCTATGGTGCAATTACCAATAATGGCCAGATCGAGAGTATTCATTACTGTCCTTTCACGGCTTCGCCCAGCCAGTGCCTTACCGCGGCCACATCGGGCAGGCGGAAGCGCGCACAACTCGCACCCTTGCCGACCTTGATCGATATGCCGTCCAACTGGTTAACCTCGGCGAAGCCGTGTTCATCGTTGAGGTCGTCGCCGATGAACACCGGACGACGCGTTTTGAATGGCGGTTCACCCAGATATTCGCCGACG
>CAIVZW010000597.1 GCA_903910495.1 uncultured beta proteobacterium | reverse complement strand
GCACCGATCAGACCGTTCAGCGCCAGCGTTGCTGTCCACATCAGGTTGGCGCGTACGGCATAATCCTCCGGTGTCTGCAGCGCTTTGGGCCCTTCCTCGATCAAGGTGAGCAGCAGACCTTCGGCAAAACGATCCTGGACCTTGGCATCGGCGGGATAGGTAAGATATTGCTCGGTGATATGCACAAAGGCATCAACAACCCCGTTGGCGACCTGGCGTGGAGGTAGCGTGTAGGTCTTGGTCGGGTCGAGTATCGAGAAACGGGGGAAGAGCAGGCGATTCGAGAACGCCAGTTTGTCGTTGCTGACACGCTTGGTGATCACCGCACCGTTGTTCATTTCGGAGCCGGTGGCTGGGAGGGTGAGCACACTGCCGAAAGGAATGGCGCTGCCGATCTTGGCGCGCTTGGCGAGGATGTCCCACGGTTCGCCGGCAAAGGGAATGGCCGCGGCGATGAATTTCGTGCCGTCAAGCACCGAACCGCCGCCTACGGCGAGCAGAAAGTCAATGCGCTCCCGGCGAGCGAGTTCAACAGCCTGCATCAGCGTTTCGTAGGTCGGGTTGGGTTCGATCCCTGCAAATTCGAAAACCGTAAAGCCGGCCAGCGCGGTCTTGACTTCAGCCAAGGTGCCGGTTTTGACGATGCTGCCGCCGCCGTAGGTAATCAATACCCGCGCGTTGGCCGGAATTTCCCGGGCGAGGTCGGCGATGCGACCGGAGCCGAAGAGAATGCGGGTGGGGTTGTAGAACGTGAAATTCTGCATGATTAACTCCTGTGTGAAGTGGTGCCGTAACGCGAGGCAATAAAGGACCCCAGAGAGACAAAAATAATTCCGCTTGCCAGCCAGGCGGTCAATGCTTCATCAAGCAGCGGAATGGCAACGATACCGACCACGATGGGTACCAGCGCCAGAAAAGCGGCTGCCCGCTCTGCGCCTAGAAGTTCCAGTGTTTTCAGGTAGGCCAGCATGGCCAGTATTGTCGCGACGATGCCTTGAAATAGACTCTGAATGATAATCATCGAGAGCGGGGCGGCGGCAAGTTGTTTGGGTAACCATAAGGCGTAAATGGGCAGATAGACAACAGCGGATCCGAATGCCACGGCGCGGGTCTGAGTCCAGACGGAATACCCCCAGCGCGCAGCCAGAACGGCGTAGAAAGCCCACAGAATCGACGAGAGCAGGATCAAAAAGTCACCAAAGACTGAATCGGCCGAGAATTCGGTGAAATAAGGCATGGCCGCACAAACGATACCTGTTGAAATCAGCACCAGTCCCAAGTAGCGCATCCGGTTCGGACGAGTACCTGCAATCAGCCAGACCACGACGCTGATCAGCAAGGGTTGCACGCCGGAGAGCAGAATTGCGCCGTGCGAGGCCGGCGCATACTTGAAACCGTTATAGGCCAGCGGGCAGTAAAGCAGGCTGCACAGGAAGGTCAGCACCCACAACCTTCTGTCGCGCCAGACTCCCGGCAGCATGCTGCCGGCAAAAGGGAGGAGAACCAGCGAGGCGGTGATCAGGCGCAAGGCAAAGATGTCGTAGGGTGTCAGAATGCTCTTGCCGCCCAGTCGCGACATGAGGGAGAAACCGGACCACATGACCAGCGTCGCGGTAGCGGCCAGATAACCGCGCAGGAGTTGTTTATTGTCAGGCAACCGATTTCCCTTTGAATAGTGCAGTATCCCCGTATCAGGGTTTTGGCAGCTTCTGGAACAGGCCGCGCAGTGTATTTTGCAGATCGGCAGGCAGCAGGATCATCTTGGCGTTTTGCGATTCGGCCAGCTTGGTCATGCTGGTGATGTACTTTTCGCCCAGCAGATAGAGCATCGGCAGTTCATTTTCGCCAAAGGCACCGGTGACCTTGGTGATCGCTTGCGAGGAGGCGTCAGCCAGCATGATCTGCGCTTCGGCATCGCGCTTGGCCGATTCAAGACGGGCCTCGGCAGTGAGGATCATCGACTGCTTCTCGCCTTCGGCGCGGGTGACCATCGCTTTTCGTTCGCGTTCGGCCGCGGCCTGCAATTCCATTGCGCGTTGCATGGATTGCGACGGCTTGATGTCCTGGATTTCCACCGACTTGACGGTAAGCCCCCAGTCCATCGCTTCATCGGCGACACCGGCTTTCAGACGAGCCTTGATCATGTCGCGTTGCGAGAGCGCCTGGTCGAGTTCCATTTCGCCGACAATCGAGCGCAGGGTGGTCATGATCATGTTGCGGATGGCCTCGGAGTAGTTTTGCACGCCATAAACGGATTTCACCGGGTCGGTGATCTTGATGAAAGCGATGGCGTTGACCACGATGACCGCGTTGTCGCGG
>CAIVZW010000596.1 GCA_903910495.1 uncultured beta proteobacterium | reverse complement strand
TGCTGTCAGCATCTTGGACACATATTCTCATTTTTTCTGTAGTACGCCCGCTGACGACACTAAGGAGGTTTTCTTGATCCAGTTCATGATTGTGCGGCATCCCGAACCGCTGGCGGGACTACGCCGGCATGCCAAGCAACTGGCCGTCATCTGTGCAGTGAAGACGGACAGGTATCTGCTCGATCAGGCAGCGCAATTCCTCAGATCGCAGAGCCTCCAATGAAGCTGATATCGATCTCCGGCTCGGGCCGCTCGGGCAGCACCTTTCTTTCGCTGTTGCTGACGCAGAACGACGACGTCTTCAATCTGGGCCAGTCGCGCGACTTCGGGCGCGCCTATGTGCAAGGCGCCCACTGCTCTTGCGGCGATACGCTCGGCACCTGCGCGGTCTGGTCGCCGGTGGTGCAGCGGGTCTGCGGGATTCATCCGGAACACAGCCTGACCACGACCCAGCATCTGATGGGGGCCTACCGCAATGATGCGGAATCCATTCCGGACTGGACCGATGGCGCGGCCCTGACCCGCCTGGCGAACCGCCACGCGAGCTACATCGACCGCCTCGGAGCCTTCCTCTCAGCCTCCGCAGAGGTGACGGGAGTCGAGGCCCTCCTTGATACCTCGAAGTCGCCCGAAGTCGCCCTTGCCTTCAGCCTGACGGGGGGAGCAGACGTGAGGGTGCTCAATCTGCTGCGCGATCCGCGGGCGGTGGTCGTCAGTTGGGAGAAAAAGTGGGGCCGGGAAGCCGCCATCCGCTATTCGCACATCTGGGGCGAGCGTCAGCGCCGTCTGCTGCGCTGGTCCGAGGTCCTCGGCGAGCGTTTTCTGCAGGTGCGCTACGAGGATCTCGTCGCGTCGCCACGCCAGATGGTCGAACAGATTCTGGCCTGGGCCGAACTCAGGCCGTCCCCCGCCCTGTTCACTTCCGACCACCACGCCGAGGTGTCGTGGGCGCGCCAGCACCTCTTTTTCCCGACCAACGAGACGGTTCTGTCTGATAAACGCACCGGCGTCGATGTGCTTCTGGCCAGCGCGTGGCGCAAGCCGGAAAACAGTTACATCCACCGCATGGTCGAGGCCAATGTCGGCAATCTGATGGAACAGTTCGGCTACCAGAGAATATTCAAGGAAATTCCATCTCCGCCGCAGCCCCCTTCTCTCTTGCACAGCATCCCGAAACGCTCGAGCGTTACGCCGCCGGACGCAGGGATCCGTGCGCAGGATAGGAACTTCGTCTTTCTGATTTGCTCGGAACGTTCAGGGGCCAACCTGATCAGCCAGCTTCTGGGATGCCATTCCGGCGTTACGACGCCACCGCCCTACCATCTGTGCCGCGACATCGGAGCCAATCTGCACACCATGCTGGGGCTCGACACGTCGGCCCGGGTCTGGCAGCAGATGAAGGAACGGCTGCTCGCCAGAGTGCAGCAGTTGAAGTCGAAAACGGCCGCCGAGCAACTGGCGCTGCATCTCGGTTCGACAAAGTCGATTGCCTTCGGCGAGTTGGCCCGATTCGTTTTCTGCGAACTGGAAGACGTCGCTGCGGGAGCAACGGTTTTCGTCAAGGAGAATGAACTGCACCGCATGCTGTTCTTCATTCTCCAGTATTTTCCACAAGCCAGGTTCGTGTTCCAGGTGCGTGACCCCAGGGACTATCTGCTGTCCGCCGATGCCCGCCGCACAAGCTGGATGGGCAACAAGTTCGGCTCCGACCGCCATGCCCTGGAGGTGTGGCGGGCGGACCAGATCGGCGGGCTCTCGGCGCTGGCCCACCTCGGCCCCGGACGGGTATTCCTGCAACGCTACGAGGACCTGATCAGTCATCCGCAAGTCGTGCTGTCCTCGCTGTGCGCTTTTCTTGGCCTGGATTTCGAGCCGGGCATGCTGGACTTTTACAAGACCGAGGCGGCAACTCGCCTCGCCCAACCCGGCAACCCGAGGGAAAACCTGAACAAGCCGCTGATGGCGAACAATTCCGGCGAGTATCGGAACGGACTGAGCAAGCGCCAGATCAGGATGGTCGAAACCTGCGTCGGCGATCTGATGCAGCGTTTCGGCTATCAGCGAGACTTTCCGCAGACCCGGGAGCCGTCGCTGTTTCAGGTTTTCATGCCGCAAATAAGCGAACCGCTGGAGCGATTCATGAACGGTGAAATACAGCCGTTTTATACACAAGACCAGATGGCCACGAATGATTCCGGCGCAGCGCCCCTGGCGCTGCCTTACGCAGCAGCAAGCGAACGGGTGAGCAGCGTTGCCGGCTAAGACGACCTGGAGCATCGCCGCCGCTGCCTGTGAACTCGCCCGGTAGCCCCCGCCGTGCGCGGCTTTGCAATGAAAAGAGCCCTTCACCAGGAAGGGCTCTGACTTGTTGGCGGAGTGGACGTCCGCCTGATAGTAGTCCGACAGAGTTCCGTAGAGTCCATAAAGTAGCATACATAACAACAAGATACGAAATACCAGCGTCCAAGATAGTTCTTTACGATCCCACTAAATCCGGCTATAGTTTGATAGTCATTTTGAT
>CAIVZW010000595.1 GCA_903910495.1 uncultured beta proteobacterium | reverse complement strand
GCCACAGAATGAATCGTCCGGCGTGACGCAGCCGAGCTTGTCGCTGGAAGAAAAGTACAACGCGCCAACACACCGAAGATAACCGGTAGCCAGTGACCGAGATGGACGGAGGACTACGATGTTCTGTGCGAGTTGTGGAACTCAATTGCCGGATGAAGCCAAATTCTGCTTGAAGTGCGGCAAGCCGCAAAGCCCAGATGTTCGCGTCGAGGAACCAAGGTGGGAGACGTGCAAGGTCAAATGGTACAGTCGTACTTCTGAAGCAGGGCTTTTGCTAGGCATGGTTGGCATAAATAGAGCGAAGGGCTATTACCAGGCCGATGCAATTGGTCTGCGAGGTGTGTACGTGGCCGGCAAAACAGACGTCTGCTCAGAAAAAAAACAGCCATGAGCTTTTCCAGAACCTCGTGAAACAGCTAGGGCAGGAAGGCTGGGAGCCAACCGGCGATTTCGACCCACATGCCATAGCCAGCTTCCGTCGGCGGGTGAAATGAGATGGCAGAATTGAAGCGAGGAACCGATTGGTGTCGCTGGCGCGGTGTACTGGCCGGTAGCGGTGCTCTTGCTGAGCACGGGGCCGAGCACGTCGATGAGGTAGCCCAGAATAATCAGCTGTTCAAGAGCTATGAAGAAGGGGCGACGTTCTGGGACAATCTGGATACCGCCGATATGATGGAAGATGATGGCAAGTGGTTTCACTTTTCGACTTCGCGGTTATTGAGAGATGATCAAGAGAGGTATTGAAGATGGCTATGCAAATGATAGAATCCCAAGTCATAGATGCAACCCACCTGGAACTATTCCAACCAATTCAGATGCCACCCCACTCAAGAATCGTCGTTGCCGTGATGGCATCCGACGACATTCTGGACGAACGAGAGGCGTGGTTCAAGTTTGCGGCAGAGCAATTCCAGGTCGCCTATGCTGAAAACGAGCCTGAGTACTCGCTGGATATGATCCGAGAAACCAATCCCGAGTACAAGCCGTGAACGAGGGGAAAGTCATTCTTGCAGCACTGCCGCAGGCGGACGGCGAAATCAAGTTCCGGCCTGCGTTCGTGTTGTGCGAAATGCCACCCTATGGGGATCTGCTCATTTGCGGTATCAGCACACAACTGCATCAGTTCGTTGCCGGATTTGACGAACTGATCGTTCGTGCAGATTCTGACTTCATCACGAGCGGCCTGCTCTCTGACTCGATCATCCGGCTGGGCTTTTTGATGACTGTGTCCAGAAACCATGCTGCCGGGAGTGTCGGTTCGATCTCGCGTGAGCGCCATCAGCGTTTGCTCCGCCGGTTGAGCGCCTACTTAGTCAAGAACCTGAGCTAGACAAGCAACTTCCGACTTTTCGCTGATTCGAGGATTCGCTATGCCAGACCTGGTCAACGTGACCATTGACGATGTCAAAGTATCCGTGCCTGCCGGGACGCTGGTGGTGGATGCGGCCAAAGCGGCCGGCATCGAGATACCGGTCTTCTGCTCGCACCCCAAGCTCGACCCGCTGGGCGCGTGCCGCATGTGCATCGTGGAGTTTCCCGGCCCGCGCGGCAGCCGGCTCGACACCGCGTGTACAGTGCGGGTGAG
>CAIVZW010000594.1 GCA_903910495.1 uncultured beta proteobacterium | reverse complement strand
TTCTCGCAGTGCGCCAGCGGCCGGGTTCACTGGATGCCTTGGAAGACAACATGCGATGCCGGTCCGACCATTCCGAGACCGAGAGCAGTGGATCCGGAATTAACCCTTCCCGCCAGGCACGCTCGATATCGAGTGCGCCGTCGTAGCCCTCCCCTTCCATCAATCCACCCGTGGCCGTAGTTCACCCAGTTCGATCAAATGATCGCGAACGGCAGATTCCAAGGCGACATGCAATTCATGGGCATCGATTTCCAGCTTGGCGGCCATTTGTGCCGTGATGCGTGCCGGCCAATTGAGCCAGGCATCGCGTTCGGTGCGGGACAGTCGAAACACATGGGCGATAGCCTGAGATCGATCGACAAGTTCCTCTTTTCGCCGGGCCAGTTCCACTTTATTGAGCTGAGCCTTGAGCACCTCGTTGACGGTACGCGCCTGAAGTAAGGAGGTGCCGCCGGACGACAGCGTCTGCGCAGGCGCTTCGGCCGCATCCCTAACTGGGGCTCGAACCGGCTCTGCTGCCAGCACTGTTGCTTTGGTAGCAACGGCAGATTTGCGGACAGATGCCGTGTTCTGCGCCCATTCCATATCTGCCCGGTTGGGCTCGATCGTGCCATCCGCCTCCGGTGTGATACGACCGGTATCAATCGCTTTCTTGACGGCAACGTGTGACACGCCGCGATAGCGGGCGTAGGCGCGAATCGACAGACCCATGATCTATTTCAAGCATTTCTTTGGAGTTCGAGCAGATTCCACTTGTCTTCCGTTTCGAATAGAGCGTTCATGTGATTGTCATCAACACCACCACAAGGACATCACCATGAACCAGATCGACAGCCTCATAACCCTCATCGCGAAGAAGCACCTGGACATCGAAACCCTGGAAACCCGCAAATCCGACCGGCTGGATTTTCATGAAATCGCGGTCTGGTCTTTGCGCGATGCCCTCGAGGCGGCATTTAAGGCTGGCGCCGTATTGGGCACATCGCTGCCGAAAGCCACCGAGCAAGAAATTGCCAACGCCATCTAACTGATTGGCAAGTCGGCGTGATGCCGCTTGCCTGTAAAGGAGAATCGCCATGAACCATCGCATAACGCTCAGCAATACCCAGTATGAAATTCTCGAACACGCCATCGATCACAGCGACGGCCAGATCGACTGGTTCCCCGACAACGTCAAGGGCGGTGCCCGCCACAAGGTCATTCAGGGACTGTCCAACAAAGAGCTGATCACCCGCGACGGCAACGACAACTGGCACGTCACCGCCGAGGGCTACGTCGCCCTGGGTCGCGACAAGCCAGCGACTGCGCCCCTCAAATCGGCTCCCAAGGTGGAGGCCACCGTAGCGCCAGACAGGCCCCGTACGCGCGAGAACAGCAAGCAGGCCGTAGTCATACAAATGCTGCAGCGTCCGGAAGGAGCAACGATCACGCAGATCTGCGCGTCGACCGGCTGGCAGGCACACACGGTGCGCGGCACCTTCGCCGGGTCATTCAAAAAGAAACTTGGGCTCAACCTCATCTCGGACAAACCCGACGGTGGGGAGCGTATCTACCGGATCAGCTGAGCCATAAAACAATCAG